>WRIF01000184.1 GCA_009782865.1 Promicromonosporaceae bacterium | reverse complement strand
TGGCCGGTGGCCCAGCGCGGAAAGCCGATCCTTGAACCCCTCGCGCGCGGCCCCCATGATGAGGTCGCCGACCTCGGCGACGCCGCCGCCAACCACGATGATCTCCGGATCAAGTAGGGCAGCTACGGATGCTGCGCCGTGGCCGATCCAGTGCCCGAGTTCCGCGAAAATCTCCCGGGCAAGCGGATCGCCCGCCTCGGCGGCCGCGGTCACGTGCGGGCCCTTGATCTTCTCCCCTACCCCACCGGCTTGCGCGATGATGGCCTCGGCGCGATCGGGACGCGCGACGACGGCGCGGCGGGCATGCTTGGTGAGCGCCGAACCCGACGCGTACTGCTCCCAGCAACCCTCGTGGCCACAGCCGCAGTACTGCCCGCCCGGCACCATGCGCATGTGCCCCACCTCGGCAGCCAGCCCCCACCGCCCCCGCACCAGTTCGCGGCCGATGATCAGCGCCCCGCCCAGGCCGGTGCCAATCGTCAACATCAGCATGTCGGTGGCCTCCCGCCCCGCCCCGAAGCGGAACTCGGCCCAGCCTGCCGCGTTCGCATCGTTTTCGACCACGATCGGCACGTCGACGTCGATCAGCCGGGCGAGCTCGGCGGCCAAGGGATAGTCCCGCCAGGCCAGGTTGGCGGCGAAGGCGACGGTAGAGCGATCGGCGGAGACGAAGCCGGCGGCGGCCACGCCGATGGCGCCCACCTCATGCCCAATGGCGAGTTCGTTGCAGGCGTCTGCGATGACCCGATTGATCGACTGCGGGTTGTCCGGGTTGGTCTCCCGCCGCTGCTGGGCCACGATCCGGCCCGTCTCGTCCACCACTCCAATGGCGATCTTGGTTCCGCCGATATCGATGCCAATCGCGTGCATGAGGGCAGCCTAGCGGCTTGGGCAGTGTCGGTGAAAGCGGGTACCGTCGGTGCCGTGACCATTCAGCCCAGCTTCGAGGACCTGGGCACCCCGCTGTATGAGGTCACGTTTGTGGTGGTGGACCTGGAGACCACCGGCGCCCGCACCGGCGAGGCCGGCATCACCGAGATCGGCGCGGTCAAGGTGCGGGGCGGGGAGGTGCTCGGGGAGTTCCAGTCGCTGGTCAACGCCGGACGCGATGTGCCCGCCTTCATCACCCGCCTGACCGGCATCACCCGGGAGATGGTCGCCACCGCTCCCGACCTCGCCCTCGTCCTGCCCTCGTTCCTCGAGTGGGCGCGCGGCAGCGTGCTGGTGGCCCACAATGCCGCCTTCGACGTCGGCTTCCTCAAGGCCGCCGCCACCGAGCTCGGCTACCGCTGGCCCGGCTTCCAGGTGGTGGACACCGTGCCGCTGGCCCGCCGCGTCGTCACCCGCGATGAGGCCCCCAACCACAAGCTCTCCACCCTGGCCGGGCTGTTCCGCACCCAGGTGACCCCCGACCACCGCGCCCTGTCCGATGCGCGCGCCACCGTCGACGTGCTGCATGCCCTCCTCGACCGCCTCGCCCCCCTGGGGGTCACCCACCTGGAAGACCTCGCCACCGCCACCGACCCGGTACCCGCCGAGGTGCGCAAGAAGTCCACGCTCGCAGACGGCCTCCCCCACGCCCCGGGCGTCTACCTGTTCAAGGATGCGGCAGGCGAGGTGCTGTACATCGGCACGTCCAACAACCTGTATAGGCGCGTACGCTCCTACTTCACCGCCGCCGAGAAGCGGGGGCGCATCACCGAGATGCTGCGCCTGGCCGCCGCGGTCACTCCCGTGCCCTGTGCGACGCCGCTAGAGGCGGCCGTCCGGGAGCTGCGGCTGATCGCCGAGCACCAGCCGCGCTACAACCGTCGCTCAAAGCACCCGCAGCGGCAGGCCTGGGTGCGCCTGACCGACGAGCCCTATCCCCGCCTGTCGGTGGTGGGAAAGGTCGCGGGCAAGGCGGCCCACATCGGTCCCTTCGGCAGCCGACGCGCCGCGCAGGAGGCGGTCGAGGCCCTGCACGACGCCCTGCCGCTGCGGCAGTGCACCGCCCGCCTTGGCCTCGTCTCAAGGCGGGCCGGCTCGCCGTGCGCCCTGGCGGGAATGGGCCGCTGCTCGGCCCCGTGCCAGGCCACCTCCGCGCCCGACCTGGCCTACGGGGCGGTGGTCACCCTGACCGAGCGGGTGCTGCGCGACGATCCCGGGCCGGTGGTGACGGCCCTGGCCGAACGGATTGGGCGGCTGGCCGGGCAGGAGCGCTTCGAGGAGGCCGGGTTTGTCACCCGCCGCCTCCAGGCGTTTCTCACCGGGGCCGGGCGCGCCCAGCGCCTGACCCCCCTCTCCGGGTGCCCGGAACTGGTGGCGGCCCGCCCGGCAAGCAACGGCGGCTGGGAGGTGGTGGTCGTCAAGCACGGTCGCCTCGCCGCCACCACCGTCACCCCGCCGGACGAAGACCCCCTGCCCGCCATCGAGGCGCTTCGGGCGACGGCCGAGTACGTTGAACCGGCCACGCCGCCCGCCCCCGCCTGCCATCCCGAGGAGGCGGGCCTGGTGCTGAACTGGCTGGAATCCGCCGGGGTGCGGCTGGTCAGCATCGACGGCCAGTGGTCCCTGCCCCTGCGCTCGGCCCTGGCGGCCGCCGACCTGACCGAGGTTTCCGGCGAGGTGCAGCTGGCGCTGGCCTAGAGGTCGCCCTGCCGCTGCACGTACCGCATGGCGAACCAGCCGATGGGCACCTGCACCCAGTAGCTGGCCACGCGGAACAGCAACGTGATCGACAGGCCGATGGCGGCCGGGATGCCCGCCGCCGTCAGGCCCGCAACCAGGGCCCCCTCGACCCCGCCCAGCCCGCCAGGGGTCGGCAACAGGGCGCCGATGGTGTTGCCCACCAGATAGATCACCGCGGCGTCGACCAGGCGCAGGGGATGCCCCAAGGCGTGGAGGCTGGCGTAGAAGGCCAACACGTAGGCCAAGGCGTGCAGCACGTTTCCGCCCAGCCCGAGCGCCAGCCTGCCCGGCTGACCGATCGCCGCCATGAAACGGGGGCGCACCTGGCTCAGCGTCGGCCTGGCCCGCGCCCACACCCACCGCCGCACCGGCGCGATGGCCATCGCCGCGGCGGCTACCCCGGCCACTGCCGCTATCGCCCAGATGACCGTGCCCGACGGCAGCGACACCAGTCCACCCGAGCCCTGCGTCAACAGCAGCACCCCCAAGATCGCCACCGTCACCCCGATCTGGGTGAGCTGCACCAGGGCGGTGGTTGCCAGCCCGACCGGGGTGGCGACGCCGCGCCGGTACATGTAGCGCAGGTTGACCCCGGCCGGGCCGATGCCCGCCGGGGCGGCGAGCGCGATGAACGAGGATGCCATCTGCACCTCAACCGTCCGCCCCAGCGGAAGGCGCCCGGGGGCAAACGCCACCAGGGCCATCGCCGCCCCCAGCCAGGGCAGGGAGGCCGCCGCGAAGGCGACGGCGATCCAGCCTGGGCTGGCCCCGCGAACGGCGCCGAGGATCTCGGTGAAGTTGAAGGTGGTAACCACCACAAACACCGCCACTATGGTCAGCGCCAACATGATCACCGAGCGCAGGGAGAAGCGTTCGATGGGCGCCGGGCTGGTGGTCGCCTCCGGCACCTGGGCCGCAAACGCCTCCCGCAGCCGGTCGAGCGCCTTGGATGCCTTGACCCGTTCTCGCGTGTCACCGGGCAGGATCGCCGCCTGCAACAGCGGCCCGATGGCCTGCAGCTGTGCCTCCGGCACCTCGGCCGTCGCCACCCCCAGCGCCGCCTCCGGCCCCATCCAGACGGACAGGGCCACCAGCAGCTGCGCCCGGTCCAGGCCCTGCGACAGGGGGGAGGCGAGGGTTTCCCCATGCTGCCAGTCACCGACCGACACCTGCGGGCCGGCGGCGGTCAGGGTGCGCAACGACAGGTCACGGTGGGCAAGGCCCGCCGCGTGGGCGCGAGCCAACTGCCGCCAGGCATCGGTCGCGATGGCGGCGGCGCCCGCGCCTGTCCCATCCAGCTCGGCCAACGGCACGCCGGGGTGGCGCTCCACCACCAGGACGGCGGAGTCGTCAACCATCCCCACCCCCAAGACGTGCGGGGTGCGCACGCCCGCGTCCAACGCCGCATAACTGAGGAGACGGCTGTGATCGACCACTCCCTTCAGGGAGTACTGGGCCCCCGGTTCGAAGCCGCGCAACTTCAGCGCCCGCAGCCAGCGGGAAGCCAGCGAAAGCACCTGCCGATCCCCGTCGAGCACGACGACGTCGTACCGGCGAGCCGGCGAGGCCTGGTCGGCGCGGGCCATCGCGCTCATCACGTACCGGCGGCCGCGGCCTCCCCCTCGTTCCAGCCGCTCCAGCCGCTGCGGGACGAAGCCCGCCCCCTGGATTGCGGCCTCCAGGTCCGCCCCGTAGGCCCGCTCGGAGTCGACCCCGAGCGCCAGGCGGGTCACTCCGGCGGCCACGACGGCCAGCAGCAGGGCGATCAGGGTTCCCGGCAGGGACACGGCCCCGGTGGTCAACACCAGCACCAGGGTGACGGTCAGCAGGTTGTAGCCCCAGCGGACCGTGCGCCGCCTGCCCCGCG
>WRIF01000183.1 GCA_009782865.1 Promicromonosporaceae bacterium | reverse complement strand
CACCCCAGTTGAGGGGGCAGTTGCCCGCCCTGACCGGCCCCGCCCCCCTCCTTCGGCCGCCGCCGGGCATCTGGAGCGCGGCGGCGGCCCGCGATGCCCTGGTCAAGGACTCGGTGGTCACCGATGTATCTTCGGCATGGAAGCGGCTGACGATTGCCCTGATTGGCATCGGCGCCCTCGCCCCATCGGCCCTGGCCAAGCAGTCGGGCAACGTGTTTCCTCCCGCGGACCTCGCGGCCATGGAGGCGGCCGGCGCCGTGGGCGACGCCTGCTTCCGCTTCTTTGATGCCGAGGGCCGCCATATCGAATCCAGCTTTGACGACCGCGTCATCGCGATCTCCCCGGACGTGCTCAAGGCCGTGCCGCGGCGCCTGGGAATCGCCGGTGGCCCGCACAAGGTCGATGCCATTCGGGGCGCCATGTTGGGCGGCTGGATCAACATCCTGGTCACCGACCGGGAGACGGCCACCAGGCTGGTCGAGGACTAGGACCCCTGGCCTCGCGGGCCAGGCAGGGACGGCCAGGCGGGGTGCCCCGCGCCGACGGGGCGCGCTACCTGTGGTGCCGGGCTGCCTTTGGTGGCACGATGTCCAGATGGTCTCCGCGATTGTTCCCTTCTTGACGTTCAACGGCCAGGCGGCAGAGGCGATGGACTTCTACGTCTCGGTGCTGCCAGAGGCCTCCATCACCAGGCGGGAGCCCTATGGCGACCAGGTGCCGCATATTCCCGTTGCCGATAGAGGCCGGATCATGCAGGGAGAGATTTCGGTGCGCGGTTCGCTGGTGCGCTTCCTCGACTTCGACTCGACCGCCGAGGCGCCACCGTTTGCCTGGTCCTCCTCCCTGTTCCTGGAGTGCCTGGACGAAGCGGAGTTCGACAGCGTCTTCGCCGCGCTGTCGGCAGGCGGCACGGTGATGATGGGGCCGGAGGCGGTGGGTCCCATCCGCAAGGTCGGCTGGATAGTCGACCGTTTCGGTGTCACCTGGCAGCCGGTCTGGAGATAGGCGCTCCGTCTTGACTTCGATTTGGTAGTCAAGTAGCCTGACTACAATTTCGTATTCAGGAGGGTGTGTCGTGAGTTACAGCGGTAGGGTAACTAGCCCGCAGTCACTGGGCAGAATCCTGCAACAGGCGCGCCTGCTCAACGGCTGGAGCCAGCGGGAGTTGGCCGAACGCCTCGGGACGACGCAACGGTATGTGTGGGAAATCGAGGCGGGCAAGCCCTCCATCTTTGTCGATCGACTGTTCGCCTACCTGCGCGAGACGGGCACCGAGCTGACCGCCACCATCTCCGCCCGCGTCCCGGAGGGACGAGGCGATGAGTGAACTCGCCGTCAGCCTGTACGGCACTCGGATCGGCGCGCTGGTCGGCCGGGGACGAGACTTCGACTTCGTGATCACCCCAGAAGCGATCGAGCGCTTTGGCTTGGACAGCCAGATACTTTCGTTAGCGATCCCCCTGGCCCCTCGCGCCCCGCGGGGGCGCAAGGCCAGAAGGCAGAACTTCTTCTCGGAACTGCTCCCAGAGGGAATGATGCGACAGCGTCTGGCCGACGAGGCCGGGGTGTCTGCGGCCGATGTGATTGGGCTGTTGCGCCGGTACGGCAGGGATGTCGCCGGGGCGCTAGAGATATGGGACCCGACGGCACCGGGCGAACCGCCGACCCCCGGCCTCGAACCACTTGATGATGCAGGGGTGGCGAGAGCTCTGCGCGATGTCGCTCGCTTCCCGCTGGCCAACAAGCCGATGGGTGGCAAGACCTCCCTGAACGGAGTGCAAGACAAGATCGTGTTGGTGCACGATCAGCGCTCTGGCGCATGGGCGCGGGCGCTCGACGGCTACCCGTCCACCCACATCCTGAAGCCAGTGCCGGCCGACCACCCAACCATCATCTTCGATGAGGAGTACGGTTCACGCTTTGCCCGCGCGCTCGGACTGGCCTCATTCACCACCGAAATCCGCGAGTTCGACGGAGTGTCGGCCCTGGTCATCGAACGATACGACAGGGTTTCATCGTCGAACGGGGTGCCCGTTCGCCTGCATCAAGAAGACTTCAACCAGGTGCTCGGTGCCAGTGGGGATCAGAAGTACCAACGGTATGGTGGACACGTTTCCCTGAGCCGGATCGCCAAAGAGTTGGCCCAGGCCGGAGCCGTGGAGGCAGTGCGGCGCTTGGCACTGACGACGGTCCTCGCCGTGGCCGTCGGCAATCTGGACATGCACGCCAAGAACATCTCGTTGCTGCATCCCGCAGGAGGCGTACTCAGGCTGGCGGACGCCTATGACGTCGTGCCGCAGGTGCACCTGCCAAATGACGGCGAAATGGCGCTCGCGGTCGATGGGGTCTATCGTCATGCCGCCATCGCCCGCGCCAGCCTGGAGCGGGAGTTTGAGTCGTGGGGGGTGCCCGCTGCCGATGTGCTCGTGACGGCGGCCCTGGAAACCGTGCTCGGGGTGGCTCAGGGCGAACAGCCAGATGAGCGCGCCCACCCATCACTCAGGGAAGACATCCTGATGTTTGCCGATAACCTGCTTGTCGGGCGCCCCGCAGGGGCTCGCTAGCCTCCCCGGAGAGCCGCAGGCAGGCGGACCACATCCCAGGTTGGGGCGGTGTCTCCCGCCCGTGGGAGGGCCACGGGGGTGATCCTTCCGGGTGGAGGACGAGAGCCAGTTCCCTTAGCATGGCCGAATGAGCACCCTCACAGCGCCGTTGCCCAGAACCTCTCCTCAGGACGTCAGAGTTGACCCCACCGCCGTCGCGGGCCTGCTCGCGGCACTCGGCCGTCTCGACCGGGTGGACTCGGTGATGGCGCTGCGCGGCGGGAAGGTGTTCGCCGAGCAGTGGTGGGCAGGGGCCGCGCCCACCGACGACCACGTCATGTGGTCGGTCACCAAAACCTTCACGGCCACCGCCGTGGGGATGGCGATTGCCGAGGGCCGCTTCGCCGTGACCGATCACCTGGTGGACCTGCTCCCGGAGGATGCCGCCACCGCCCGCGCCCTGTTCGCGGCGCGCCGGGAGCAGGGCTTCCTGCCCGAGATGTTCGTTGACGTTGCCGCCGCCGCGACCCGCCTGGAGGCCCTAGAGGTCAGGCACGCGCTGTCCATGAACACCGGACACACGCGCGACACCACCGGACGCCTGCGGGTGGCCATGGAGAACGGGCCGAGTTGGACGGCGAGCATCCTGGCCGAGCCCGCCGAACACCTGCCCGGCACGCACTTCCACTACAACAGCGGTGCCTCACATCTGCTCAGTGCGGTCATCCAACGCCACACGGGGCAGTCCCTGCGCGACTACCTGACACCGCGCCTGTTTGCGCCCCTCGGCATCGAGACCCCGCAATGGCTGACCGACCCGGGCGGGCTCAACACCGGCGGCTGGGGCCTGCGCCTGCGCACCGAGGATCAGGCCCGCTTCGGGCAACTGCTGCTCCAGCGGGGACGCTGGGGGGAGACCCAGCTGGTGCCCGCAGAGTGGGTCTCCGAGATGTTCACCGCCCACTCCGACAACTCGGCCTGCGAATGGGGCATCGAGGCAATCCAGGGCTACGGCTACCAGGCGTGGAAGTGCAGCCGCGGTGACGCCTGGCGGGCCGACGGCATGTTCGGCCAGTACGTGGTGGTCTGGCCGGAGCACGACGTGGTCATCGCCGTCAACGCCCAGATGGAGGGCGACATGCACCAGATCCTCGCCGCGATCTGGCAGGCGCTGCCCGACGCCGCGTTCGGCTGACGGGCTACTGCCGACGCCGGCCCCGGCGGACCGCCCAGATCGCCACGGCCGCAAAGATGGCCGCCCAGGCGAGATAGTTCACGAGTAGCACCCCCAGAACTCCCGGCCCGCCCGACCTGTCGCCAAGCGCAGAAAGAACGCGCATCGCAGGCGGGTCGGCCCCCCACTTCCCCCTCACGGCAGTAGTTTTGCCCTCATGCAAATTGGGGTACCCAAAGAAGCCAGACCCGGCCAGCGGCTGGTCGCCGCCACCCCGGCCACCGTCACCAAGCTGATCAAGCTAGGTTACGACGTCGCCGTCGAGCCCGGGGCGGGTGCCGCCGCGAACTTTGCCGACGATGCCTACGCCGCCGCCGGGGCCACCATCGAGGCCGCAGACCGCGTGTGGGCCGCCGATGTGGTCATCGCCGTCGAGGCGCCCCCGGCCGCCCAGGTAGCCTGGATGCGCCCAGGGGCGATCCTCATCGCCCAGTTGTTCCCCGCCGCCCACCCGACGCTCGCGGACACCTACGCCGCCAAGGGAATCACCGCGCTGGCCCTGGATGCCGTGCCACGCATCTCGCGCGCCCAGGCCCTCGACACGCTCTCGACCATGTCCAACGTCTCCGGCTACCGGGCCGTCATCGAGGCTGCCAACGAGTATCAGGGCATGTTCGCCGGCCAGGTCACCGCCGCCGGAAAGACCCCACCGGCGACCGTCTTCGTCATCGGCGGGGGGGGGGCCGGCCCGGCCGCCCTCGGCACGGCCGCCCCCCCTGGCGCCCCCCGGCGCGCCCTCCACGGACGCCCCCCGGGCGGCGGGC
>WRIF01000182.1 GCA_009782865.1 Promicromonosporaceae bacterium | reverse complement strand
GGTCGATGAGCTTGATGCTGCCACTGGGGGCCACGGTGTCTTCCTTTGTCTCTTGGCGGGCTGGGGGCGTTACGGGAGAGTCACAGGGGTGTCACAGGGTGCAGGAGACGCAGCCCTCGACCTCGGTGCCGGCCAGGGCCTGCTGCCGGAGCCGGATGTAGTACAGGGTCTTGATGCCCTTGCGCCAGGCGTAGATCTGCGCCCTGTTCACGTCGCGGGTGGTGACGGTGTCGGGGAAGAACAGGGTCAGCGACAGCCCCTGATCCACATGCTGCGTGGCGGCTGCGTAGGTGTCGATGATCGCCTCGTAGCCGATCTCGTAGGCATCCTGGTAGTACTCCAGGTTGTCGTTGGTCAGGTGCGGGGCCGGGTAGTAGACGCGGCCCAGCTTGCCTTCCTTGCGAATCTCGATCTTGGCGGCCACCGGATGGATCGACGACGTCGAGTTGTTGATGTAGCTGATCGAGCCCGTCGGCGGCACGGCCTGCAGGTTCTGGTGGTAGAGACCATGGGCCATGACGTCGTCCTTGAGCCGTCGCCAATCCTCCTGCGTCGGGATGGCGATCCCGGCCTGCGCAAACAGGCCCGCCACCTTGGCCGTGGCCGGCGCCCAGGCCTGCTGCGTGTACTTGTCGAAGTAGGCGCCGCTGGCGTAGGTAGAGTCCGCGAAGCCCTCAAAGGAGCGGCCGCGCTCGATGGCCAGCCGGTTGGAGGCGGAGATCGCATGGAAGGCGACGGTCAGGAAGTAGATGTTGGTGAAGTCGATGCCCTCGGCCGAGCCGTAGAAGATGCGCTCGCGGGCGAGGTAGCCGTGCAGGTTCATCTGACCGAGCCCGATGGCATGCCCCGCCTCGTTGGCCGCCTTGATGGAGGGCACCGACTCGATGGACGTCTGGTCGGACACCGCGGTCAGCGCCCGGATGGCGGTGTCGATCATGGCGCCGAAGTCGGGAGCGTCCATGGCCTGGGCGATGTTGAGGGAGCCGAGGTTGCAGGACACGTCCCGACCCACGGTGGCGTACGAGAGGTCCTCGTGATAGGTCGAGGGGGTGGCCACCTGCAAGATCTCCGAGCACAGGTTCGAGTGGGTGATGCGGCCCTTGATCGGGTTGGCCCGGTTGACCGTGTCCTCGAACATCAGGTAGGGGTAGCCAGACTCAAACTGCAGCTCAGCGAGCGTCTGGAAGAACTCGCGGGCGCTGATGGTGGTCTTGGTGATGCGGTCGTCGGCCACGAGCCGCTCGTAGTTCTCCGTGATCGGCAGGTCTGCGAACGGGACGCCGTACACCCGTTCGACGTCGTAGGGGGAGAAGAGGTGCATGGGCTGGTTCGTCTTGGCCAGCTCGAACGTGACGTCGGGAATGACGACGCCTAGGGAGAGCGTCTTGATTCGCACCTTCTCGTCGGCGTTCTCGCGCTTGGTGTCGAGAAAGCGGAGGATGTCGGGGTGGTGTGCGTGCAGGTAGACGGCGCCTGCCCCCTGGCGGGCACCGAGCTGATTGGCGTACGAGAAGGAGTCTTCGAGGAGCTTCATCACGGGGATCACGCCCGAGGACTGGTTCTCGATGAGCTTGATGGGGGCGCCGTGCTCGCGCAGGTTGCTGAGCAGCAGGGCAACCCCGCCGCCGCGCTTGGACAGTTGCAGCGAGGCGTTGATGCCGCGGGCGATGGACTCCATGTTGTCCTCGATGCGCAGCAGGAAGCAGGAGACCGGTTCGCCGCGTTGGGCCTTGCCGACGTTGAGGAAGGTGGGGGTGGCGGGCTGGAAGCGCCCGGAGATGATCTCTAGCAGGATGCGGCGGGCCAGCTGCTCATCGCCGGCAGCTAGGCCGAGGGCCACCATCGTCGCCCGCTCCTCGAATCGCTCCAGGTACTGGGTGCCGTCGAACGTCTTGAGCGCGTATGACGTATAGAACTTGTATGCGCCTAGGAAGGTGGCGAACCTGAACCCCTGCGCGTCGGCCAGCTCGTGGATTTCGGTGAGGAACTCTGGGCGGTACCGTTCCAGCACGGCCGCCTCGTAGTAGTCGTGCTCGACCAGGTGTTCGAGCCGGGCGTGCAGGGAGTCGAACTGCACCGTGTTCGGTAGCACGTGCTGGCGGAAGTACTCGCGGACGGCTAGGTGATCCTTGTCGAACTGGATTCGCCCGTCGGCGTCGTACAGGTTCAGCATGGCGTTGAGCCCGTGGTAGTCGGTCAGGTCTGTGGTTGCCAAAATCGTTCCAATCCGTCGCGGACGCGCAAGACGTCGGCGGCTGTTCCCAGTAGTTCAAAGGCGTATAGGTAGGGCACCTGGCACTTGGCGGCGATTATGTCCCCGGCGATGCAGTATGCCGCGCCGAAGTTGGTGTTGCCCGCCGCGATCACCCCGCGGATGAGTGCCCGGTTGCCGGCGTCTCCCAGGAAGCGGCGCACCTGCCGTGGCACCGCCCCGCCCTCGTTGCCGCCGCCGTAGGTGGGCACCAGCAGGATGTAGGGCTGCGTCACCGTGAGGAAGCCGTCGGCCGGGCGGAGGGGAATGCGGTGGGCCGGGATGCCCTGTTCGGCAAGGTTTAGCTTCTCGACAAAGCGGTGGGTGTTCTCCGAGGCGGAGGAGAAGTAGACGAGGGAGCCGGTGGTGGCCGGGGAGGGGTCACCGGCCGGGAGGTCGTTGCGCGACCCATTGCGCAACCTTCGGGGCGAACCCATGTCGGGGCGGATCAGGCCGCGGCGGCGAGGGAGGTGGCGGAGAGAGCGCGAGCGCTAGCGGCGGCGAGTTCGTTGATCCGGTCGGGGCGGAACCCGGACCAGTGGGAGTCCTCGGTGACGACGACGGGGGCCTGGAGGTAGCCGAGGCCGCGAACCATGTCGAGGGCGGAGGGTTCCTGGGTCAGGTCGATCACCTGGTAGGCGAGGCCCTGCTTGTCCAGTGCGCGGTAGGTGGCGGTGCACTGCACGCAGGATGGCTTGCTGTAGACGGTGATGCTCATGGCCGGTTGCCTCCGATTTGGACTGGTGTGCGAAATTGTGCCGCTGTGGTCGCAAGTTACATGGGTGTATTTTTGCTGCGCGGATCGCCCACACTACACCTGGGGGTACCGGGGCGCGCAAGACCCCCGACGACGATGTGATGGAGATCACACTGTCTGGGCGAAGCCCGGTGGTGGTCCCACTGCGACACCTGAAGCCCACGGCCTGTTCCCGCTCGCTCGCCTACTGATCCACTCGGACGGGCTGGGTCATCGGGGTGCTTGACGGCGCGTGACCTGCACACCGGGCAGGTCGAAGAGCCAGTACCAGCCGAGGCGGTTAATGAGGGCGCTTGCCCCGATGGAGGCGGCCACGATGACGCCAGTCAGCGCCAGGGGGAGCAGCGCGGCCACGACGAGTTGCGCCCTCGGGCCGGCCGCAGAGATCGGGACGGCCAACGCCCAGTCGGCCAGCGCCAGCAGGGGCATGTGGATGACGTAGATGCCCAACGTTCTTGCCCCAATCCAAGCCAATCCCCCGGCCCCGGCGCGGGGCCTGCTCGACCGGGAAAAGACCCCGGCCGCGCACAGCATGGCCAGCACCCCCAGCGTGGACACGGCCAGCCATACTCCCGGTAGGTCGTGGCTGCGGGCGCCGCGCATGAGTGTCCAGGCCGACAGGTAGCCGAGCCAGGCCATCGCCGCCACCTTGCCCGTGGCCCGGGTTACCAGCCGATGAATCTGGGGAGCCAGATGGACCCCCGCCAGGAAGAACACGAAGTTGCCGAGCAGCGAGCCGCGATTGTGCGCCGCCGGAATCCAGTTGGCGGCCACCGCCATCGAGAGGGCGGCGGCGAGCGTCAGCTGCATGGGGAGAGAGCGCCTGGACAGGAGCTTGGCGATCACGAAGTAGAGGGCGAGTGCCTGTAAATACCAGGTGTTTGGCGGGCCGATGGTCAGCCCGGCAATCGCCTGGCTGAAGGCGCGCGGGATGAAGGTTGGGAAGTCGGGGATGGCCCACATGGTGGCGGCGTGGATGAGGGTCCAGAGCACAAACAGGTAGGCGAAGCGCGCCACCTTGGGACGCCACACCTGCGGCCATGGTCGTTTGAGCGCCGCCGCTGCAAGGTACCCGGAGATCAGCATGAACGTTGGCATGAGCCACGGCCAGATTAGGTCTGCGGCCGCGCCCCAGGCCCCTGGTAGCGGGGCGGCCAGGCGCCAGTCGATCCTCAGGAAGCTGTGCATCACCACATGCCAGAACACAACCAGGATGATCAGGGTTCCCTTGAGGCTGTCGGCCCAGGGCTCACGAGTTGGCGGCATGGCTCAATGGTGGGCAAGATCGCCGGGGAAGGCATCCACCCCCGGTCCCATCCGCGACGCACGAGGTTCCGCCCTGCGATGGATGGTGGCAGGACTGCGGCGACCGGCGGCCGCGCCGTCGCCGCGCTTCTGGCTCGCGTCCCGCCCCAACCCTGAAGTTCGGCTGAGCGGCTCCTGCGGTAGCATCGCTGGCTAGTCACCCCGGGAAAGGCGTAACCCCGGCAATGTGGCTAGGCCAGTGATTGTTCCGGGGTTTTCAAAGGTAACACTACCGGAAGGCTTCCCGATGTGGGTC
>WRIF01000181.1 GCA_009782865.1 Promicromonosporaceae bacterium | reverse complement strand
CGTCGCCGTCAAGGGAATCAAGGCGCACGAGGTGTGCGAGTCACTCCAGGTGGGCGACGTCGTCACCTACATGCCAGAGGCCGATGACGCGACGCTCGTGACCCACCGCGTCTACGCCATCAACCGCCTCGACAAGGGCAACACCATCGGTGAAGACACCAAGTACGAGACCTGCACCGTGCAGATGAAGGGCGACAACAACCGGGTGGCCGATGCGGTGGTGCCGGCCCGCGCCGTCAAGGGAGTGGTGATGTACACGGTGCCCAAGGTCGGCTACGCCCTCAACGCCATCCAGACCAGTGCGGGCATGCAGTCGGTGGCCTACGGCATCGCCGGCGCCCTCGCCCTGACGGCGGTGGCGTTCCTGCTGCCCCGCTACGCCAAGACGCACGACCCCGAATACCACATCTAGGCACCCGCAGACCCCGCCAGGCAGTCGAAACGTAAGGAAGCCCCGTGTATCGCCGTCAGCCTCCCCGCCCCACCCGGACCGTGTCCGGCATGGTGCTGGCGCTCGCGGCGGCGGGCCTGCTGCTGTTCTGCAATCAGGCGACGCTGGCCCGCTGGGCCGACCACCTGCCCGTTGCCCTCTCCTTCGAGGAAGGCCTGTCGCCGGTCGCGGGCTCGTGGGACATCCACCTGGAAGGCGTCTCCCAATGGTTCCGCGTCACCGGCCTCGGCGGGCAGGACGAGGCCGAGGAACCCCTCGTCTGGGCCGATTACGGCTGCCAGGGCCCCGGCGAGGCCGCCCGTTGCCTCATCGAGGGCGGCGAGGTGTTTCGCGGCTACCACCCGATAGCCATCGACCAGCAGGCCAGCACCTTCGTGGGCGAGCACCTGGCGGCGGAGGTCTACCGCGTCGACGCCGCCGACCACCGGGAGGCCGCCTCCGACGCCGCCTGGCTGCACGTCTCGGCCCGCATCGTCGGCCCCGGTGAGGCCCAGGAGTGGACGGTGGTCATCGAGATTGTGATCGATCAGGCGGCCG
Source organism: Promicromonosporaceae bacterium (assembly GCA_009782865.1). Taxonomy (GTDB): domain Bacteria; phylum Actinomycetota; class Actinomycetes; order Actinomycetales; family Cellulomonadaceae; genus Xylanimonas. The sequence goes on along the minus strand of WRIF01000181.1, from coordinate 3,644 downwards.
ATGGCGCCGGCATTGCCACGCTCGGTGACTATGTGGTCACCGTGGCGCAAAGGAGGAACCCATGAACCCCATCACGCGCCGACCGGCGGTGTGCCTCGCGGCGGCCCTCACCGCCCTCGTGGTGTTCGCGATTGCCATCTCTGGCGGGGTCACCTACTCCCGCTGGACCGAGGAGAGCCCCTTCTCCTTGGGGGATCTGGCCGTGACCGTCGGGCAAAGTGGCCCGTGCGAGGAGGGCGAAGAACTGGATGTATGGGGCGACTGCGTCCCCCAGGTGGCCCCCGAGACGTGCGCCGACCCGCTCTATGCCGCCGCCCATCCCTGGGAGTGCAACTGCACGCTAGACGAGATCTGGGATGGCTCCGCCTGCGTGGCGCCGCCGTCGATCACCACCGACCTGGGCGTCACCAAGGACGTCTACTCCGGGGATTCGACCCCCGGCAACCTGATTGGCCTGCCCACCAACCCCGAGACCGGCCTGATCCTGCCCCTGACCGTCTCCTCCGAGGTTATCTACCTGCTGACGGTGACCAATCACGGCCCGGCCGCGGTGCCGAACGCGGCCGTATCTGACCGCCTCCCGGCCGGCGTCGAGTTCATCGCCGCCGGCGCGGGCGCCTACGACCTCCCGACGGGCACCTGGGCCATCGGGCACCTTGATCCCCTAGACAGCGTAAGCCTGCTGCTGCGGGTTCGGACCACCTCGGTGGGCGTGATCACCAACATCGCGACCGTCACCACCGACCTGATCGACACCAACGGGCTCAACAACACCGCCTCCGCCGCGATCCTGGTGCAGCCGGCCAACACCGACCTCTGCTCCATTCCCGCCTATCGGGAGATCAATGCGGCCGAGTGCGGCTGCCCGGCCGGTCAGGTGATAGTCGCCGGCCCGCTTCCCGGCCAGACCGTCTGCGCGGCCCCGCAGCCCAGCCTGTCCCTCGTGAAGCGGGCAGAGGTCAACGGCCAGGCCTACGTGCCAGGTTCCTGGGTAGATGGCACCGTGGCCGGCCTGCCCAGCCAGGCCGAGTTCACCTATCTGGTCACCAACCACGGCGCGGTCCCGCTGCTGATCACGGCGGTGACCGATGACGTTCTCGGCACCGCCGCCAACCCCGCGGTCACCTGTCCGGGCGGGCTACCGCAGCCCCTGGCCGCCGGAGCCTCCCTGACCTGCACCGCCTCCTGGACCATCGCCGGCTGGGAGATGGACCGCGCCGGCCACACCAACACCGCCCTGGTCACCGCCGTCACCGACGACGAGACCGGCCGGCCCCTCGCCGGCACCGACACCCTGACCATCCACCTCAACAACCCCTCGATCAAGGTGACCAAGACCCTGCGCTCGGTCGGCGCCAGCCCCCGCCCCTACGTCAACGGCGCGCGGGTGAACCTCTACGATCAGCTGAACTTCGAGTATCTGGTCACCAATGAAGGCAACACCACGCTCACCGACCTCGTGGTGCGGGACACGATGGCCGTCGACGGCCTGGCGCGCCACGCGGCCTGCGATGCCACCACCCTGACGCCCGGCGCCTCGACCACCTGCCGGATGTCCTGGGTGGTCTCCGTTGCCGAGGCGGCCGCCGGCTTCCACGCCAACACCGCCACCGTGACGGCGGGCGGCCTGGCCGGCGCGGCCAGCGCCCAGGTGATGGTCGAGGTCAACAAGTTCCCCATCGTCATCACCAAGGCCCCCGACGACTCGACCCCCGGGCCCTACGAGGTGGGCCAGACGGTCAAGTTTGTCTACACCATCACCAACTATTCGGAATCGACCTCGTGGACCATCACCGACTTTGAGGACGACATGTACGGCGCCATCGCCGCGTGCATCGGCCCGACCCTGGCCATGACGGCCGCCACCGACCCCGCCTCCCTCGCCTACGATCCGGCCCTGTCGAGCACCCACCGCTGCGAGCAAGAGATGGTGATCGAGCAGGACATGCTGGAGATGCTCTCCATGGAGGAGGGCTGGTACTCCAACATTGCCTCGGCCACGCTCGTCTCCGAGATCTCCGGGATCGAGCTGCGCGTCGACGGCTCGGCCAAGTGGAGCGCCCGGGTCAACGTGCCCAACATCCAGTCCTGCCAGCAGTGGACCACCAACCCCGACTTCGACCCCCAGCTGCCGGAGTCGGCCAGCAACCCGCGCCTGGTGTGCGCCACCTGGGGCACCGGACCCACCAGCCCGCCGCCAAACTGCACGGACTACTACATCGTGGGCAACACCATTGCCACCTCGATGGCCACCACCATGCAGCACTTCCCCAACAGCCGCCTAACGACCCCATACCCGGGAGGCAACTACGCAGCAGTGCCCGGAGGCATCACCCACAGCAGTTTGCCCCATCCCAGCACTTTCTAGGTGTTCACCACCATCGCCTTCGCGGTGGTGTTGCCCGACGACGCCAACTACACCGTGCTGACCCTGACCTGGGACCGGCTCGTTGGCGCAGCCTTTTCTGGGAACGCCGAGGCGTACGTACATGTCAACGGGCAACTGGTGGCCAACTTCTCTGGTGGCCAGGTGCAGACCTACAACTACCTCATCCCGCCCGGGGCATCCGGCGAACTGCTGGTGATCAGCGTTGAGCTGGAAATCCTGCGCTACAGTCAATCGGGCTCGCCTGGACTCACTGCCTTACCCTCCCTTATCACCGCCTCCATGCAGGCCTACGACGCGGCCAACGTCCCCCTCTGGGATACCCCGATGACGGAGAGCGCCGGGGTTCCCGGATTCACCTTCAATCCGTCGGGCATGACGGCCTGCACCGGCAACGAGGTGTGGGGGATGGGTGACACCTCCTCCGCCGAGTCGGCGGTGGAGGCGAGCGCGGCCCTGCTCGGCCTGGCCGAGACCCTGGCCGTGCAGGCTGCCGAGGACAACGGCCCGGCCGGGGCGAGCGAAGGGACGGACCCGGCAGGGCGACCTCCCACGAGTCCGGGGCCGGCGGCCACGGAACCTGCCGCCACCGAACCGGAAGACGGCCCAGGCCCTGCCGAACTGCCAGATCCCGCCGAACTGCCAGACCCCGCGGACCGGGCCGCCAGCGCCAATAGCCCTGGCGACGAGAACCTAGTTAGCGAAGACCCAGGCGAAGAGAACCTGGGCGCCGTGGCCCGCGAGGGCAGCGAGTCGGCCCTTGGCCGGGAGGACGCTAGCCCTGCTTCTGCCCCACCGGCGGCCAAACTGCCCGCGAAGTCGCGAGACGAGGGCGAAGGCCCGCCCGATCCGCCCGGCGGGTGACAAGACTCCCTCGGGGCTGGTGTTGTGCCGGGAAGCCCACCAGCCCCGAGGGCCATTCAGTGCTCCGGCCCCGCCCCGGCGACGGGGCGACCTCCCACGTGACCTCCTGGGCGACCCGCTAGGCGACCTGCTGGGCGGCCAGCGCCCGGCGGGTGTCCGAGAGTTCTTCCTCGACCAGCCGGCGCAGGGCCGGGGCCGCCTCCAGGTTGGCGTCGAGCCAGCCCTGCAGGGCGGCGGCCAGGCCCTGCGAGGCCACGGTCTTGGGGTAGAGGCCGGAGATCAGCTCCTCGGCCATGTGGTAGCTGCGCGATTCCCAGATCGGGTTCAGAGCCTCGACGTAGGTGGCGACCAGCGGCTCAAGGTCGGCCGGGTGGGCGGCGCGGCGGAAGCCGTC
>WRIF01000180.1 GCA_009782865.1 Promicromonosporaceae bacterium | reverse complement strand
CGTGGCCAGCACGCGAGCGTCTGCCGCTACATCGGCGAGCACGGCCCGGCCCGCCCGCTCGAAGGTGGGGCCCCATTCGGCCACCTGCTGGGCGGCCACGTCAACGAGGTTGACGGGCTCGGTGGTGCCACCCTGGGTGTGTTTCGAGGCGGCGAGGAGGTCATCGATCACCGAGACGAGGCGCTCTACCTGGTCGAGGGAGACCCGCGCCTCCTCGCGGACCTCCGCCTCGTCCGACATCAGCTCGATCTCTTCGAGGCGCATGGACAGGGCGGTCAGTGGGGTGCGCATCTGGTGGGAGGCGTCGGCCGTGAACTTGCGCGCCGAGGCGAGATGCCCGGCCAGTCGCTCGGAGGTGCGCTGCAGCTCGGAGGCGACCAGGTCGATCTCCTCGATGCCGGTGGGGGCGAGGGCGGACTTGGTCTGCCCGGAGCCGAGCTGCTCGGCCGTGGCGGCGAGCATGACCAGGGGCTTGGTCAGGCGGTTGGCGATCACCCGCGCCACCAGGGCGCCGGCGCCCAGGGCGACCAGGCAGCCGACGGCGATGACCGCCACCACTTGGCCGGCGCGGATGCGTGCCGGCCAGGCAGACACCTCGATCGAGATGAAGGCCCGAGATTCGGTGGTGGTCGCGCGGTCGATCGATGGCCCGGAGATGGGTTCGCCTCGGGTGATGGATCGCCCGTCGGGGAGGACAACCGAGACGAAGGCGGGGGTCTCCCCGCCCCAGGTGCCCTCGACCGCGCGGGTGAACACGCGCTCGGGCAGGAGTTCGATGATGTCGGGCGCCCCTGCGGGATCCTCGTAGTGGGCGGCCACCAGGTCCTGTGCCTGCTGCACCGCAGAGGTCAGCGGGTCCAGCCGCCCCTCGATGGAGCGCACCTCCTGGTCCATCACCCAGTTGGCGCCGAACACCGACAGCGGGATCGCCAGTAGAGCCACCACCACCGCGAGCGCGGCAATGGTCGCCCGAAGGATGCGCCTGCGCATCTAGCCTCGCTTACGGTTCGGTCTCGGCGGCCTCAGGAGCGGCCGGCCTCGAAGCGGAAGCCGAGGCCGCGCACGGTGGAGATGTACTTCGGCGAGTTGGCGTCGTCGCCGAGCTTGCGGCGCAGCCAGGAGATGTGCATGTCTAGCGTCTTGGTGGAGCTGTAGGGCTCGTTGCCCCAGACCTCGCGCATCAGCTGGTCGCGCTCGACGGCCGTGCCGGCGTTGGCTACCAGGACCCGCAGCAGGTCGAACTCCTTGGTGGTCAGGTGCATCTCTTCAGAGCCGACGAAGGCGCGGTGGCCGGCCACGTCAACCCGGACGTCCTGGGCGCGCAGCTCCTCGTCGAACGAGGCCTCTCCGACCAGGCGCCGCAGCAGGGCGCGGACGCGGGCCAGCAGTTCGGCGAGGCGGAAGGGCTTGGTGACGTAATCGTCCGCACCGGCGTCGAGGCCGACCACCAGGTCCACCTCGTCGGCGCGGGCGGTCAGCACCAGGATCGGGACGGTGTAGCCGGTGGCTCGCAGCTCGCGGGCGACGTCGAGGCCATCCATGTCTGGCAGGCCCAGGTCAAGGACAATCACATCGGCCTCGGGGGCGTGGTCCAGCGCCCCTCGACCGGTGCCCTGCACCGTCACCTCGTAGCCCTCTCGCGTCAGCGCGCGGGCCAAGGGTTCGGCAATCGCTGGGTCGTCCTCAGCGAGAAGTACACGGATCATTGCGTCAACATAGCGCCTCGGTCACGGTTTGGTAAGTGGACGGTCACAATTGCGTCACCCTTTGCTCCCTTTGTGTCCGATGGGCCGCGTGTCGGGCGGCGGAGACGACGGGCATTTCAGGCCACGTCGGCGCTGACGCCCGGCCGGGATGCGACCACCCCACTACGCTTCGGGCAGAGCCAACGTAGATGGAGCCGCAACCTCGATGACAAAGCAGCAGAAGCCTCCGGCAGTGGAGCCCCGCAAGGGGGGCACCAAGGCCATGCCGGTGATCGTTCCCCCCACCTCGCCGGCGGCGGGACCGGTTGCCATTCCGGCCACGTCGAAGCCGGAGCCCGAGCCGGCGGAGAAAAGGGGAACCTGGAAGCGATACGTCTTCGTCTCCCTGGTGGTGTTGATCCTGGCGGCGATGTACTCCGTGGCCGCCTGGTCCCTGCAAGATCGCGTTCCCACCGGCACCACGGTGGCCGGGGTGGGCATCGGGGAGATGTCCTCCGAGGAGGCGCTGGCTCGCCTCAATCAGCGGCTGGGGGATCGCCTCGAATCCCCCATCACCCTCCAGGCTGGGGAGGGCACCTACGAGGTGACTCCCGCAGAGGCGGGCCTGAGCTTCGACGCCGAGGCCACCGTCGCCGGCCTGACCCGTTTCTCCCTGAACCCACAGCGCCTGTGGCGTCACCTGGTTGGCACCAGCGAGGTCGAGCCGGTGGTGAGTGTCGACGCGGAGCGGCTGGCCGCCGTGTCCGCCTCCATTGCCGACTTCCTGAACATCGAACCGGTCGACGGCACCGTGCGCTTTGTCGGCGCTGGGGTGGAGATGACGGAGGCGCGCGACGGCGCCATCGTCTCCCCGGAGGCCATCGCCGCCGCCCTGCGGGAGAACTGGCTGACCGCCGATGGTCCCGTCGTGCTTGACTACCAGCATCTGCCCGCCACCATCGGGGCCGCGGCCACCCAGGCCGCCTACGAGGAGGCCCTGGGAGTCGTGGCCGGTCCCGTCGCCGTGACCGTCGCCGGCCAGTCGATGTCCCTGTCGGTGTCCTCGCTGGTCTCGGCCGCCTCCGTGGTGGAGCGGGGCGACCACCTGGCGCTGGTGTTCGAGGGGGAGGCGCTGGCCGCGGAGATCATCGCAGCCACCGACGACTTGATCGTCGAGCCGACCGACGCATACTTCACGTTCCCCGAGGGGACGCCGGTGATCGCTGGTGGCGATCCCGGGACCATCCTCGACGAGTTTGCGGTGGCCGAGGCCGTGCAGCGCGCCACCCGCACCGAGGAGCGCGAGGCGGGGGTGCAGCTGTTTGAGTCGGAGCCGCGCGTCACCGTGGCGCAACTGGAATCTTTGGGGGTGACCGAGCGGGTCTCGGAGTTCTCCACCCCGCACACCGCCGACCAGACGCGCACCAACAACCTGCGGCGCGGCTCGGAGCTGGTGACCGGCATCATCCTGCTCCCGGGCGACACCTTCTCAATCACCGAGGCCTTGTCCCCCATCGATGCCGCCAACGGTTTCGGCCAGGCGTCGGTGATCATCAATGGCCGCTTCCAGCCGGGCATGGGCGGCGGGCTTTCCCAGCTGGCCACCAACATGTACAACGTCGCCTACTTCGCCGGCTTCGAGATTGTCGAGCGGCAGCCGCACTCCGTCTTCTTGTCGATGTACCCGCCGGGCCGCGAGGCGACGTTCAACACCAGCGCGGGCGCCGCCTTCGACATGCGCTTCCGCAACAACACCCCGTACCCGGCCGTGATCAACTCCTGGGTGGCCGAGGGGCGTCAGTTTGTCGAGATCTGGGGCACGCCGCACTTCCGGGTGGAGACCGAGGCGACGCCGCGCGTGGACATCGTGCCCGCGCAGATGAACTACGACACCTCCCCCGACTGCCGGCCGCGCGCGGCCGGTCAGCCCGGCTTCTCCATCACCAACACCCGTCGCGTCTTCCTGCTCTCGGACAACTCCCTGGTCGAGGAGGACAGCTTCACCTGGACGTATCGGCCGGACAACGGCTGGACCTGCAGCGCCCCGCCGGAGGGCTAAAGGCACCTCGTCCCCAACACCCCGCGCCGGTGCTAGGGACGGGTGAGTGTGATGATGTCCCTCGCCCTATCCTCCACGAACTCACGTGCCGCGCGTTCCGATGCCGTCTCCTCGACGGTTCTGGTTCTAGTCGTCAGATTGCACTCCTCATCGCGCCAGATCTGCTGGTAGGACCGGAAAGAAAGCCTGGTTTCAGAGATCACTTCCTCCTGGCAGATGCGACTGCCATCCGCGCGAGTGTTCTGAAACGCGTCTACCGGCACCAACACGGCGATCGCCAAGAGGGCGACGGTCAGCACCCAGACGAGAACTTCCCGGCAGAATCGCCACCAGTCGCTAGGCTCAGCCCGTGACGCATTCCTGATCGAGAAACTCAACCTGAACTGTTCCAGCGCCCAAAGCACGGGAGCACCCAGGGCGTACAGCGTCAGAGTTGCCAGCAACAACAGTTGCACCACCACCATCTCACCAGGCACCCGAGTTGTCGCAGCCAGCACCGCATACACGAGGCAGGCCAGCCCACCCAGTCCGAAGGCGACCCAGTGCCTCCTTCCCCTCTCGAGCCCGCAGGCCTCGGTGGGCTGGTTGGTCCGAGGAGTCTGCGGGTTCTTTATCCACAGCAGATACTCGTCATGATCCAGCAGGACGGCCCGTTCCAGGCTCCGCCCACACTTCGCACAACGCTGGACATTGAGAAAGTTGATCGCCAGGCATCCCTGGCAACGCTTGCGAACGGCCGGCTGTCCCGAGGCAGACAGCACCGCCCCTCCGATCCAGCCGTTTATGGCGTCGCAGCGAACACAGCGGCGGTAGGTGCCCGCATCGGCGCGACCAACCTCTGTTCCCGACACAACCTCGGCGCCGCCTAGGTGCGCCTCGCATCGCCCGCACCGCATGCCACGTGCGGTGGGCT
>WRIF01000179.1 GCA_009782865.1 Promicromonosporaceae bacterium | reverse complement strand
ACCGCCCCGACCGACGATGCCGGAGACCCCTCCGGCTCAGACGACGCCACGGACGACCCCGCCGCCGAATTGACCGGCGACTTCCCGCGCGACGAGACCCTGTTCACCATCGGCACCATGTGGGGCCCCCCGGCCGACTTCAGCTCGTTCAGCTTCACCGGCGGCGCCACCGGCAACTTCGGCCTCATCCACGAGTCGCTGTTCACCTTCAACCTCGACACCCTCGAGCTGGTGCCGTGGCTGGCCGAGTCCGGAGAGTGGAACGCCGACAACAGCGCCTTCACCGTCGTCCTGCGCGAGGGCATCACCTGGACGGACGGCCAGCCGCTGACCGTCGACGACGTGGTTTGGTCGTTCGAGGTTGGCCAGGACTACGAGACCATTGGTTGGGGCCGCGCCCTGTGGGCGGCCTCCGAGGACACCGGCCAGCCGATGGTTACCTCCATCGACGTCGACGGCAACACCATCACGTTCAACATGGGCGACTCGCGTCCCGAACAGTGGACCAACATCATGTACACCCGCCCGATCTTCCCGCAGCACATCATGGGCGAATGGGACTCAGACGAGCTGATGACCTCGCCGTTCGAGAACCCGGTCGGCTCCGGCCCCTTCACCCTGCACTCGTACAACCTGCAGCGCGTGGTCTACGAGCGCAACGACAACTGGTGGGGCGCCGAGGTGTTCAACCCGATGCCGATGCGCTTCATCGTCGACCTGGTCAACACCTCCAACGAGATCGTGATCGGCATGCTGCAGCAGGGCCAGATCGACCTGTCGAACAACTTCCTGCCCGGCATTGACACCCTCATCGCCCAGGGCCTGGTGCACACGTACTTCGACGAGGCCCCGTGGATGCTCTCGGCCAACACCGCCGTGTTGATCCCGAACCACGAACGCGCCCCGATGAATGACCCGGCCTTCCGGCGGGCGCTGGCCAGCTCGATTGACGTCGACTCGATCATCACCTTCGCCTTCGGGGGCCTCGTGCAGTCCGCCTCCCCGACCGGCCTGCTGCCCGTCTTTGACCGCTTTGTCAATACCGACCTGGTGGCCCAGCACGGCTTCACCTTCGACGTAGCAGAGGCAGTCCGCATCATGGAGGAGGCCGGCTACGTGCGCGACGGCGACTACTTCCTCGGCCTGGACGGCAACCCCATGGAGGTGGAACTGATCGTTCCCGCCGGCTGGACCGACTGGATGGACGCGGCCACGCAGATCTCCGAGTCCGCCGCCGCCGCTGGCATCAACGTCCGCGTCGACTTCCCCGACGCCGCCTCGCTCGACGAGCGTCGCGCCGTGGGCGACTTCGACCTGGTGATCAACAACTGGTCGCAGGTATCCAACACCCCGTTCATCTGGTGGTCCTACGTCTACCACTGGCCGGTCGCCGACTCGAACTGGACCGGAAACTTCGGCCACTTCGACGCCGCCGAGATTTCCGTTGACGTCACGGCGCTCGCCCGCACCGTGCAGGGCTCACCTGAGTTCAATGCGATCAACGACCGCATCCAGGAGAACATGCTCACCGAACTGCCGATGATCCCGCTGTGGTACAACGGCCTGTGGGCCCAGTGGTCGGAGAACGTGTGGACCGGCTGGCCCTCGCCCGCCAACCCCACCGGCTGGCCCTCGACCTGGCACGGCTACTGGCAGCTCGGCATGGTCAACGTCCTGCTGGGCCTGACCCCGGCTGGATAACCCCACGAAGTTTCGCCCCTTGGGCGAATACTTCGTCGAACGCAGGCAGTAATTGAGGACGAGCGGGGTGCACCCCGTGGCACCCCGCTCGTCCTCATCGGCGCCAGGCGCGCGCGGACGCGGTCCGCCGCCGGCGTCAGAAACGACTAACTCCCCTTGTCAGCAACGAAGCCGAAGGAAGCACCGTGAGGAAGTACCTCCTTAGGAAGCTGGGGATCTACGCCCTGACCCTGTGGGTCGCGGTCACGATCAACTGGCTCCTGCCCCGCATGATGCCAGGCGATCCCATCGGGGCGATGGTCTCCCAGGCGGCCCAAACCCAGAACCCGGCCGGCATCGTCGCGCTGCGCGGCTACTTCGAGTCCCTCTTCGGCCTCGACTACCCGATCTGGCAGCAGTACCTCAACTACTGGGCCGCCCTCTTCCGGGGCGACATGGGCATCTCGGTGTGGATCTTCCCCCGCGAGGTCTCCTCCATCCTGCGCGAGGCCCTCCCCTGGACCCTGGGCCTGATGCTCCCCGCGATCATCTTGTCCTGGATGATCGGCAACCGCCTCGGCGCCCTGGCCGCCCGCTCCAAGTGGCTGGACAACACGATCCTGCCCATCGGCTACGTGCTGACTGCCACGCCGTACATGTGGCTGGCCATCATGCTCGCCTGGCTGCTCGGCATGCAGGCGGGCTGGTTCCCCACGGCGGGAGGCTTCGACTTCGGGATGCAACCCGCCTGGACGTGGCGGTTTGTCGGCAATGTGTTCCTGCACTGGACGCTGCCCTTCCTCTCGCTGTTCCTGGTGCAGCTCGGCGGGTGGGCGATTGGCATGCGCAACCTGATCATCTACGAGCTGGAGTCGGATTACTCGAACTACCTCGACTCCCTGGGTGCCTCGCGCCGCCTGATCCGCAAGTACGCCTTCCGCAACGCCCTGCTCCCGCAGGTGACCGGCCTGGCGCTCCAGCTCGGCACCATCATCGGTGGCGCACTGGTTACCGAGATCGTGTTCAACTATCCGGGCCTAGGCCGCCTGATCCTCAACGCGATCAACAACCGAGACTTCTTCCTGCTCCAAGGGGTGCTCCTCTTCGTCGTGATCGGCGTGCTGCTGGCCAACCTGATCATCGACATCATCTACGTGCTCATCGACCCGCGCACCCGGACCGGAATGGAGGCCGGATAATGACCATCCCCAGTGAGGCGACCTCCTCCTCGCGCGACCCGCTGATCGACGCCATCGACCACCTGGGCCGGACGCCCGAGGAGCCGGCGGACGGAGACGGCCAGACCTGTCATGACGAGGAACGGCCCGCACCGCGGCGACGCCTCAACGACACCCTGTACTTTGCCCTTCGCAACCCCAAGGTGATCGGGGCGATGGCGGTCATCTTGCTCATGCTCGCCCTGGCCTTCATCGGCCCCCTGCTCAGCCCCCACCAGGTGGCCGACCGCTTCGCCGACGCTATCGGGGCCCCTCCCAGCGCCGAGCACTGGTTCGGCACCACCACCCAGGGCCACGACGTGTTCACCCACTTCGTCTCCGGCCTGCGCAACACGTTCTACGTGGGCGTGCTGGGCGCCGCCATCTCGGGACTCGCCGGGATGCTGATCGGATTCATCGCCGGCTACCGCGGCGGCTGGCTCGATGAGGTCCTCAACGCGATCACCAACGTGGTCCTGGTCATCCCCGCCTTCGTCGTCCTCATCCTGATCAACGCCTACTTCGGCGTCCGCACCGTGATGATGCAGGCGATCTTCATCGGCCTGTTCTCCTGGCCGTGGGTGGCCCGGGCCGTCCGCGCCCAAACCCTGTCGCTGCGCAACCGCGACTACATCGACCTGGCCCGCATCACCGGGCAGCGCAACCTGACCATCATCCGGCGAGAGATCGCCCCAAACATGTACTCCTACCTGTTCATGACCCTGGTGTTGCTCTTCGGCGGGGCGGTACTCACCGCGGCGGGCCTTGACTTCATCGGCCTCGGGCCCAACACCCGCGGGGTGACCAGCCTGGGGTTGATGATGAACCAATCCATGCAAGGGGCGGCGCTGGTGCGAGGCCTATGGTGGTGGTTCGTCTTCCCCGGCGCCGGGATCACCGCCATCGTCGGTTCCATGTATGTGATGAACGTTGGCCTCGACGAGGTGTTCAACCCGAAGCTCAGGGAGATGTGACGTGCTAGACGTACAGAACCTCAAGATCTACTACCAGACGCGCGCCGGCGACGTCTTGGCGCTCGACGATGTCACCTTCACCATCGAAGACGGCGAAATCATGGGCATCGCCGGGGAGTCGGGCTGCGGCAAGACCACCCTCGGCAAGGGCCTGATCCGCCTGGACAACACCATGCGTCACCGTGGGGGTACCGTCACCCTCGACGGCGAGGAGCTGGTGCTCTCCGACCGGGAAAAGATGATGAAGCGCCGCTACCGCGACATATCCCTCATCCCGCAGTACGCGATGAGCGCGATGAACCCCACCCGCAAGATCGGCAAGATGATCGCCGACCTGCTGGGCGAGCACGGGGTGAAGTACCGGGACATCGAGCCCGAACTGATCCGCCGCCTGCAGCTGATCGGCATGGACCCCGAGGTGCTGAAGCGCTACCCGATCGAACTGTCCGGCGGCATGAAGCAGCGCGTGGTGCTGACCCTCGCCACCCTGCTCAACCCCTCGCTGCTGATTGGCGACGAGGTCACCTCGGCGCTCGACGTCACCAGCCAGAAGGCCGTCGCCAAGGCGCTGATGGAGTTCCGCGACCACGGCTTCGTCAAGTCGATGATCGTCATCACCCACGACATCTCCGTGCTCTTCCAGGTGGCCGACACCATCCTGGTCATGTACGCCGGACACCTGGCCGAGAAGGCCCCGGCCCGCGACATCGTCGACCACCCGCTGCACCCCTACACCAAGATGCTGATCGCGGCCCTGCCGCGCGTCGGCGCCGTGTACGGCGACGCCGACC
>WRIF01000178.1 GCA_009782865.1 Promicromonosporaceae bacterium | reverse complement strand
CTGACGGCGGCGGCGAAGGCCTCGCCGCGCGCGGAGTAGTTCTGGAATTGGTCTTGGGAGGCGCCGGCGGGGGCAAGCAGCACGGTGTCGCCGGGCCGGGCGAGCCCCTGCGCGGCGGCGGCGGCCCGCCGCATGACGCCGCCTCCGCCTTCGCCAGGGGCGATGACCTGCACCGGCACTTGCGGGGCGAACCTGGCCAGCGCGGTGGTGAACGGCTCGGGGTCAAGGCCGATTATCACGGCGGCGCGCAGACGGTCGCCGCGCTGGTCGACGAGGTCGTCGAAGCGGGCCCCCTTGGCGAGCCCCCCGGCGATCCACACCACCCGTTCGCGGCCGAATCCGGCCAGCGAGGCGGCGGCGGCGTGCGCATTGGTCGCCTTGGAATCGTCAACGTAGGCCACGTCACGGAGCAGCCGGACCCGCTCGATGCGATGGCTGGCGGGAGAAAAGGCGCGCAGGCCGTCGCGCACGGCGGAAGAGGGGACGCCGTGGGCGCGGGCGAGGGCGGCGGCGGCGAGCGCATTGGCGATCACATGCGGCGGCGGGGGCCCTCCCGCCGGGGCAAGGTGGGCCAGGTCTGCGAAGGTGGCCAGCTCGGCGGCGTGGTGGCGTCGCTCCGGCGAGTCGGCTGGGGCGTGGAAGGCCCGGTCAACCAGGACGTCGTCGACCACGCCCACCTGCCCGAGCGCCGGGGCGCCCAGGGTGAAGCCGACGGCCACGCACCCCTCGGCCACCTCTGCCTGACGCACCAGGGCCTCGGTCACCGGGTCCTGAACGTTGTAGAGGCAGGCGGCGGTGGCGTGCTCGTAGATGCGGCCCTTGTCATTACCGTACGCCTCCATCGTGCCGTGCCAGTCGAGGTGATCCTCGGCAAGGTTCAGCACGGTCGAGGCCTGGCAGGCCACGGTGTGAGACGAGTGCAGTTGGAATGAGGACAGCTCCACGGCGAGCACGTCGAGTGACGGGTCGAGGGCCGCCTCGATGAGTGGGGTGCCGACGTTTCCGACGGCGCGGGTGCGCAGGCCGGCGGCGGTGAGGATGGCCTCAAGCATCTCGACGGTGGAGGTCTTGCCGTTGGTGCCGGTGATGGCCAGCCACGGGGCTGGCCCTCGGCCGGCGCCGGACGGGCTACCCGGTGACGCAGCCCGGGGCGTCCGCAGCCGCCAGGCCAGTTCCGCCTCTGACCACACCGGCACCCCGGCCCCGGGGGCGGCGGCGAGGATCGGCTCGGTTGGCTTGAATCCCGGGGAGGCGAGGATCAGGTCGATGCGCCCCAGCAACTCGTCCACCCCGGCGGCGTCGGTGGGAATCGGCAGGTCGGCGTCGTCGCTGGAGGCGGCGGTCACCACCTCGCGGGCCTCGCGGCGCAGCACGGCGGCGCAGGCCCGGCCGGTGACCCCCAAGCCCAGCACGAGCACGCGGGCCTGCGCCAGCCCCACGCGCGGTTCGACCGGGCCATGTGGCTCGAAGGTCACAGCAGCACCCACCACTCGGCGTAGAAGATGCCCATGCCCAGGGCAACAAACATGCCGGCGAGCAGCCAGAAGCGGATCACGATGGTGACCTCACCCCAGCCCATCAGCTCAAAGTGATGGTGGAGCGGGGCCATCTTGAAGACCCGTTTTCCGGTCAGCTTGAAGAAACCGATCTGGATCATGGCCGAGGCGACGATCACCACAAACATGCCCCCGATGATCACACCGAGCAGCTGCGTGCGGGAGAGAATGGTCACCGCGGCGAACGCGCCCCCGAGGGCCAAGGAGCCGGTGTCTCCCATGAAGATCTTCGCCGGGGAGGCGTTCCACCACAGGAAGCCGAAGCAGGCGCCGACGATGGCGGCGGCGAAGATGGCGATGTCACGCGGGTCGCGCGCCTCGTAGCAGCCCGGGCCGTACCCGGACACGGAGTAGCAGGCGTTGTTCATCTGCCACATGCCGATCAGCACGTAGGCCAGGAAGGTCACCAGCGACACGCCCGTGGCCAGCCCGTCGAGGCCGTCGGTGAGGTTGACGGCGTTCGACCAGGAGGTGGTGAGCACATTGGCCCAGATGACAAACAGGATCAGGCCGATGGTGGCACCGGCGAAGGCGAGGTTCAGGCCGGTGTCGCGCAGGAAGGAGATGTAGGTGGAGGCGGGGGTGAGGCCATCGCGGTTGGGGAACTGCAGGGCGAGGATCGCCCAGGAAATGCCCACCACGCCCTGGCCGAGGATCTTGGCCAGCGGGGTGAGGCCGAGCGAGCGCTGCTTGCGGATCTTCGTGTAGTCATCGGCAAACCCGACCAGGCCCAGGCCGATCATCAGGTAAAGCGCCAGCCAGATGGTGGCGGTCGGCCACCGGCCGGTGATCGCCGAGGCGCCGAGGATGCCACTGGTGGCGGCGGCGATGATCACCACGCCCCCCATCGTGGGGGTGCCGCGCTTGGTGTGGTGGGAGGTGGGGCCGTCTTGCCGGATGAACTGCCCGTACTCGCGCTTGACTAGCAGTTTGATGAATAGCGGGGTACCGAGCAGCGCCACCAGCATCGATAGGCTCGCCGCTATCAGAATCTTGACCAATTGCTATGCCTCCTCGCGCCTGCCGGGCCCCAGCCTACCGTCGGCCAGCTCGTCTCCGAGGGCCCACAGCCCGGTTCCATTAGAAGCCTTCACGAGAACTACATCACCGGCCCGCAGCAGGCCGGCCAGGGCGGTGCGCGCCTGGTCCAGGTCGGGGTAGGTCTGCGCGCTGGCCGCGCCTGCGGCTATCTCGGCGGCGCCTTCACCGATGACGATGACGACGTCAACGCCCAACTCCGCCGTCAACTCCCCCACCGCGCGGTGGGCGGCGGGCGAACCGGCCCCGAGTTCTCGCATTTCGGAGAGCACCGCCACGGTGCGCCGCCCCCGCCCGGCCACCTGGAGGGTGCGGAGGGCGGCCGCCATCGACTCCGGGTTGGCGTTGTAGGCGTCGTCGATCACCGTGATGCCGTCGGCGCGTTCGGTGACGGCCATCCGATGGGGGCTGGCGGCCCCGGCGCCGAGCCGTTCGGCGATCACCTGGGGAGGGCGGCCGGCCACCAACGCGGCGGCGGCGGCGGCCAGCGAGTTGTAGACGTGGTGCTCCCCCACCAGGGAGAGGGCCACCGGCAGGTCGATCGCCTCGCCGGTCACGTCCGGGGTCACCACCAGGCGGTAGGAGGCGCGGCCGACGGCGTCTAGGGTGACGTCCAGGGCGCGCACCTGCGCCCCCGCCTCTCGCCCGAACGTCACCGTGTGCAGGCCCTTGGCGGCGGCGCGCGGGGCCAACGATGCCACGCGGAAGTCGTCGGCGTTGAGCACCACGGTGCCGCCGGGGGCCATCGAGGCGGTGGTCTCGAACTTGGCCTCCAGGATGGCCTCCTGGCTGCCGAACTGTTCGATGTGGGCGGTGCCCACCTTGAGGACAGCCACGATCTGCGGGGCCAAGATGGAGGAGAGGTAGGTGTTGTCACCGGGCTTGTCGGCGCCGAACTCCATCACAAAGTTGGCGGTCTCCGGTCCGCCGCGCAGGAGGGTCAGGGGCAGGCCAATGTCGGAGTTGTAGGAGCCGCGCGGGGCGATGGTGTCGCCGTCCGCCCCGCTGGAGCCGGCCATCAGCTCGCCAAGGAGGTCCTTGGTGGTGGTCTTGCCATTGGAGCCGGTGATGCCGAACACGGTCACGTCCGCGCGCTTGGCGCGCAGGTCGGCAAGGTACCAGCGGGCCAGGTCACCGAGGGCGATCCGGGTGTCCGGCACCCGGATCAGCGGCAGGCCAACCAAGCCAGGATCTGCCGGGGAGCGTTCGGTGAGGATGGCCACGGCACCGTCCGCCACGGCCCCCGCGGCGAAGGTGGCGCCGTCGACCTTCTCCCCGGGCAGGGCCACGAACAGGGATCCGGGCTCCACCTGGCGGGAATCGGCGACCACCGGCCCGGGGATTGGGAGGTCGGGCGGCAGGGCGGTGGTACCGCCGGTGGCGGCCACGATCTCGGCTACGGTCAGTCTGCGCATGTCGCACCTCGCTTGGTCAGATCTTGCTTGGCCAGGTCTCGCTGGTTGATGTCTCGTTCGCCCAGGGCTCGTTTGCTGAGGGCGGCACGCGCCTCCACCCGATCATCCAGTTCGATCTCGTGCCCGGCCACCGGCTGGACGGTCTCGTGGCCGCGGCCGGCGATCAGCACGGTGTCGGTGGGGCCGGCCTGCGCGATGGCGGCGGCGATGGCCGCGCGCCGGTCGGGAATCTCCTGCACTCGGGCGTCGGTGGGGATGCCGCCGCGCACGTCGGCGCGGATGCGGGCCGGGTCCTCGGCGTAGGGATCGTCGTCGGTGAGGATCACCAGGTCGGCCCCGGCTGCAGCGGCGGCACCCATGAGGGGTCGCTTGCCCTGGTCGCGCTCCCCGGCGGCGCCGAACACCACGACGAGCCTGCCCGGGACGCGGTGCCGCAAGGAGTCCAGCGCCTCGCGCAACGCCTCGGTGTTGTGGGCGAAGTCGACGATCACTTGCGGCGTGGACTCGTCACCGGGCGCGATTACCTCCATGCGCCCGGGCACCACCGCGCTCATGCCGCCGGCGCGCCCCAGCGCGGCCACGACCTCCGGCACCGGGACCCCGGACTCGAGGACCATCACCAGTGCCAGCGCGGCGTTCTGCACGTTGAACGAGCCGGGCAGCGAGGTGCTG
>WRIF01000177.1 GCA_009782865.1 Promicromonosporaceae bacterium | reverse complement strand
GGCGGATGTCGAGATCAACGTCCGCAAGTCGGTCTTCACCCCCACCGACCCCCACATCGATTACGTGACCGTTCGTGGCTTCCGCCTCGGGCGAGCCGCCACCCCCTGGGCCCCACCCACCGCCGAGCAGGTCGGCCTGATCGGCCCCGGCTGGGCCAAGGGCTGGGTGATCGAGGACAACCTGATCTTCGACTCCAAGTGTGCCGGCATCTCGCTCGGCAAGGAGCGCGGCACCGGGCAGAACAAGTCGACCGTCTACGGGGACAAGCCCGGCTACCAGTACCAGATTGAGGCCGTGCACGACGCCCTCGACCGCGGCTGGTCGCGCGAGCAGATCGGCTCGCACCTGGTGCGCCGCAACGTGATCCGGGACTGCGGTCAAAACGGGATCGTCGGCCACCTGGGCTGCGTGTTCTCGACCATCGCCGACAACCACATCTACCGGATCGGCACCAAGCACGAGTTTTTCGGCGCGGAGATCGCCGGCATCAAGCTGCACGCCCCCATCGACGTCCAGATTGTGCACAACCGGATCCACGACACCACGCTCGGCATCTGGCTCGACTGGCAGGTCCAGGGCGCCCGGGTCACCCGCAATGTGCTCTACCGCAACACCCGCGACCTGTTTGTCGAGGTGTGCCACGGCCCCACCCTGATCGACCACAACCTGCTGGCCTCGCCGATCGCCCTCGAACTGCTCAGCCAGGGCAACGCCCTGGTGGGCAACCTCATTGCGGGCTCGGTTCGCGTGCAGAACGTGCTCGACCGCGCCACCCCCTACCATCGGGCCCACTCGACGACGGTGGCCGGGCACGCCTTCACCTACGCTGGCGACGACCGCTGGTACGGCAATCTCTTTGTCGGCGCCCCCGGTGGGGCCTACCATCCCGACCTGCCCCTGCCGATGAAGCAGGACGATTTCCCGCTGGAGACCTACGGGACCGAGGCTTACGAAGGCTTCCCCGGCAGCTGGGAGGACTATCTGGCTCGGGTTGCCGCCGCCGCCAGCCCGATCGACCACGTGCGGTTCCACTTCCAGCGCCAGGCCGCCTACCTCGGCCACAATGTGTACGCCGGTGGCGCCCGCCCCGCCTCCCACGAGGCCACGGCGGTGGTTGTGGCGGGACCGGCCACGGCGAGGGTGAGCGACGATGACGACACCGTCTGGCTCGACCTTGACCTGCCGTCTGCCGTGCTCGAGGCCGTCACCCCCGTCACCACCGGCGCCGACCTTGGCCACGTCCGCATTGCCGGGCTCGAGTTTGAGAACCCCGACGGCACCCCGGTGCGCGCCGACATCGACCTGTTGGGCAACTGGAAGACGGCCCCGGCGGCGGCGGGACCGCTGCAATATCTGGCCACCGGACCAACCAAGATCTGGTGGTAGCGATGGTCGAGACCTCACCGCGGAAGCGGGCCCTTTTCGTGCTGCTCGCCGCCGTCGGCGGCGTGCTGGCCGCCACGGGCTCCCGCATGCAGGGCTCCCTCGCCCACGACCTTGGCGACCCGTTTCTGGCCGCGGTCTCCTCGGCCATCGTGCCGGTGACCATCTTCGCGATTGTGATCTGCCTGACCCCCCGCGCCCGGGCCGGGGTGCGCGCGGTGTTCGCCTCCGTCCGCGGCGATGGCGGGCTCAAGTGGTGGCATCTCATCGGCGGCCTGGGCGGCACCGCGTTCGCCATCTCGCAGGGGGCCACCGTCTCGGCGCTCGGCGTGGCCGTGTTCATCGTGGCGGTGGTGGCCGGCAACTCGATCGGCTCCCTGCTTGTTGACGCCCGCGGCCTGGCCCCCGGCGGCCGCCGCCCGATCACGGCCTCCCGGCTGCTCGGCCCGCTGCTCGCCGTGTCCGCCGCCACGGTCGCCGTGGTCGGCGGGGGCCTCGAACACACCGACAGCCTCTGGCTCGCCATCCTCCCGCTCGGCGTTGGAGTGTTCCAAGCGGTGCAGCAGGCCATCAACGGTCACGTGCGCGCGGTGGCCTCCAACGCCCCCGGCGGCCGACCCTCGATGCGGGCCGGCGTGATCGCCACCAACTTCCTCACCTTCAACCTCGCCATCAGCGGCATGATCGTCACCTATCTGGTGACGGTGGTGATCCGCGGCGGCTTCTCCCACGAGACCTTCCCCGCCAACCCGGCCGTCTACCTCGGCGGGGTCATGGCGATCGGCACCGCCTCCATCGGGGTGGCCGTCGTTCACCGCATCGGCGTGCTCCTGCTGATGCTCGGCGGCATCGCCGGGCAGATGATCGGCGCGATGGTCATCGACCTCATCTTCTCCAATGGAGTGTCCATCGCCACCGCGGTGGCCGCCGCCCTCACCATGCTCGCCGTCTCGATCCCGCTGGTCGGCTCCCGGGCCGTCGAGCGGCTGCGGCGGAAGGCGCCGGCAGAGGCCCCCCTGCCCGAATCCGAAAACACCCCCGAACTCAACCCAGTAGGAGTAAAGTAATGTCGCGAGTGCCCAACCCGGCTGACATCGTTGTCCACCCCAAGACCTGGGAACTGGGGCAGGCCCCGTGGCGGCAGCGCCCCCTGCGTGCCGAGCCGCACCGGGTGATCGTCGACAACGACTTCGCCTCCGACCCAGACGACCTGCCCCAGCTGGTGCACCACCTGCTGTCTCCCACCTGCGAGATCCCACTGGTGGTCGCCTCCCACCTGCCCCCCGCCGACTGGCAGTACCCCGGAGAGAACTCGGCCGACGCCTCGACCCTGGTGGCCCGCGACGTCTTCGCCCGCATGGGCCTGACCTCCACCGGCGTGATTGTCACCGGCGCGCAGGTGGCCCTGACCGACGCCACCACCCCGCAGGACTCCCCGGCCGCCCGCGCCATCATCGCCGAGGCGCTCCGGGATGACCCGCGCCCCCTGTACTACGCGGCCGGTGGGGGCCTGACCGACCTGGCCTCGGCCCTGCTGCTGGAGCCCGCCATCGGGGAGAAGATCACGCTGATCTGGATCGGCGGCCACCCCCACGAGGGGATTGGCAAGCCCATGACGCTGCCGCCGCACGTCAAGGAGTACAACCTCTCGATCGACCCGCTGGCCGCCAGTGTCTGCTTTGCCGACCCGAACCTGACCATCTGGCAGTGCCCCTTCAACGCCTACACCTCCTTCCAGACCTCGGACGCGGAAATGTTGGAGAAGATGGCCCGCACCGGCCCACTAGGCCAGCACCTGTACGACGAGATCAACCACATCCAGGAGCGGTGGGCAGCCGAGATCGCCCCCATTGGCGAGGCCTACTGCCTGGGCGACAACCCCCTAGTGCTGCTCACCGCCCTGCGCGGCACCTACGGCATGGAGGCGGGTTCGTCGTCGTTCGTCTCCTTGCCCAAGCCGCTGCTGAACCCCGACACCACCTACACCCCGCGTCCCGAGGCCAAGCCGATGCGCGTCTACCACCACCTCGACGCCCGCCTCGGGCTGGAGGACTTCTTCGCCAAACTCGCCGCGTTCGCCCGCTGGCAGGAACAGCCCTAACGCCCCCCGGACGCCCGAGACGCCCAACCTCGAAGGAACGGAACCTGCAATGACGCTCGATGTTGACCACCTGCTCGCCACCCTCACCCTGGAAGAAAAGGCCTCCCTGCTCTCCGGGGAGAGCTTCTGGTACACCCAGGAGATCCGGCGCGGCGATGAGGTGCTGGTCCCGTCCGTGATGGTGACCGACGGCCCCCACGGCCTGCGCAAGCAGGAGCAAAAGGCCGACCACCTCGGCCTGGCCAGGTCCGTGCCCGCCACCTGCTTCCCCACCGCCGTCACCCTCGCCTCCACCTGGGACCCCGAGCTGCTGGAGCGGGTGGGGGTGGCCCTCGGAGTGGAGACCGCCGCCAACGAGGTGGCGGTGCTGCTCGGCCCGGGGGTCAACATCAAGCGATCCCCGCTGTGTGGCCGCAACTTTGAGTACTTCTCGGAGGACCCGTACCTGACCGGCTCCCTCGCCGCCCCGCTGACCAAGGGGGTGCAGTCGGAGGGCGTCGGCACCTCCCTGAAGCACTTCGCCGCCAACAACCAGGAGTCCGACCGCATGCGCTCCGACTCCCAGGTGGACGAGCGCACCCTGCGCGAGATCTACCTGCCCGGCTTCGAGCAGGTGATCAAGGCGACCCAGCCCTGGACCGTCATGTGTTCCTACAACCGGGTCAACGGCACCTACGCCTCCGAACACCCGTGGCTGCTGAACACCCTGCTGCGGGATGAATGGGGCTTTGAGGGGCTCGTCGTCTCCGACTGGGGCGCGGTCCGCGACCGCGTCGCCGGCGTCGCGGCCGGTCTCGACCTGCAGATGCCGCCCGACGGGGGCCGGGGTGACCGGCTGGTGGTCGAGGCCGTCGAGTCCGGGCGGCTGTCGGCGGCCGACCTCGACACCTGCGTGCGCCGCGTCCTGGAGCTGGTCGCCAAGTCGCCCGCCCGCGATGGCGTGAGGCCGTTCAACGTGGCCGGACACCACTCCCTCGCCCGCGAGGCCGCCGCCGCCGGCACCGTGCTGCTCAAGAACGAGGGCGCCCTCCTGCCGCTGACCTCCCTGGCGGACGTGGTGGTGATCGGGGAACTGGCCCGCACCCCGCGCTATCAGGGTGCCGGCTCCTCGCAGGTGATCCCCACTCGGCTCGACTCCGCCCCCGGCGCCCCCGGCGCGCCCGCCCCCCCCCCCCCCCTTGCCCCCCGGCCCCCCCCCC
>WRIF01000176.1 GCA_009782865.1 Promicromonosporaceae bacterium | reverse complement strand
CTCCTGTGTTCGGAGCTGGGGCTGTCCGCCCTTTTCACCGCTCTGGAGAAGGATGGACACTGCCTGCGGCTGATCACGGACATTCCTTCCAACCCGACCGTCAAAGATGTGGCGTCCCTCTGTATGCTTCTTACGGAGCAGGGATTTGAACCCGCCTGTGTTCTGGCTATCGGCGGCGGCAGCTGCATTGATTTGGCCAAGGGGATCAGCGCCCTATGGTGGTTGGCAGGGGCGGAGACCCCATCGGAGGAATCTGTCCGAAAAGCCATTCAAGAGAAAAGTTATCGGGATCACCCCTTTTTGGACGTGATCGCCATGCCCACCACTGCCGGCACGGGCAGCGAGGTGACCCATTGGGCCACGATCTGGGATGCTCATGAGAAGCTTTCCATAGACTGTGCGGCCTGCAGCCCCAAAGCCGCCATCCTGATCCCGGAATGGACGGCGGCCATGCCCCCCCGCCGCACCAGGTGGTGTCCCGCCCCGAGCAGGTCCAGCTGCGCGGCGAGCAGCTCCTGCAGGTCAGCCTCGACCCCATCCTTGATCAACCCGGGGTCTACCCCCAGCTCGTGGGTCGAGTCGTGGTGCACCGCGAACAGCTCGATCTCCAGGCGGGAATCGCTCTTCTCATGTTGCACGGTCCAGACGGCAGTCACCTCGCGCCCCGCCTGTTCCGGGCTCGGCGCCGTCTCGCGCAGCTTGCACGGCGGGCTCATCCAGTTCAGGGGCTTATAGGAGCCGCCGTCGGAGTGCAGCAGCACGGAACCGTCGGCCTTGACCACAATCAGCCGGGTGGCCAAGGGCAGGTGAGCCTGGAGGCGGCCGGTGTACCGGGCCGCGCAGTCAGCGACAACCAAACGCATCGGGCCACCTTAGCCCTTGGCGGTCACCTCATCGGCCACGACGGTCACCAAGTTCTCATCGACCGACAGGAACCCGCCGGAGATCTCCACCTCGAAGGGTTCCCCCTGCCCGGTCAGCACCCGCACCGTCCCCTTGCCGAGCACGGCCAGCAGGGGGGTGTGCCCGGGCAGAATGCCAATCTGCCCGGCCACCGACGGGGCGGACACCGACACGGCCGTGCCAGACCACGCCTGCCGATCGGTGGCCACCACATCGACCTCTAGTTGAGCCATGATGCCCCGTATTCCTTCTTGATCCTGGCCCAGTTGGCCTCGAGTTCGTCGAGGCCACCGACGTTGAAGAAGGCCTGCTCGGGGTAGTGGTCGTACTCGCCGGCCGCGATCTTCGAGAAGGCCTCAATCGTGTCGGCCAGCGGGACGGTGGAGCCCGGCACGCCGGTGAACTTCTCTGCCATGTAGGTGTTCTGGGAGAGGAACTGCTGAATGCGTCGGGCGCGGGCCACGACGGCCTTGTCCTCCTCGGACAGCTCGTCGACGCCCAGGATGGCGATGATGTCTTGCAGTTCCTTGTTGCGCTGCAGGATCGACTTGATGCGGGTGGCCACAGCGTAGTGTTCGGCTCCCACATAGCGCGGGTCCAGGATGCGCGACGTCGACGTCAGCGGGTCTACCGCCGGGTACAGGCCCTTGGCCGCGATCTCGCGGGAGAGTTCCGTGGTGGCGTCCAGGTGGGCGAAGGTGGTGGCCGGGGCCGGGTCGGTGTAGTCATCGGCCGGGACGTAGATGGCCTGCATCGAGGTGATCGAGTGCCCGCGGGTCGAGGTGATGCGTTCCTGGAGCAGGCCCATCTCGTCGGCGAGGTTGGGCTGGTAGCCGACGGCGGACGGCATCCGGCCCAGCAGGGTGGACACCTCGGAGCCCGCCTGGGTGAAGCGGAAGATGTTGTCGATGAACAGCAGCACGTCCTGGTTCTGCACATCACGGAAGTACTCGGCCATCGTCAGGCCGGTCAGCGCGATCCGCAGGCGCGTGCCGGGGGGCTCATCCATCTGCCCGAACACCATCGCCGTCTTGTCGAAGACGCCCGCCTCCTGCATCTCGTGCAGCAGGTCGTTGCCCTCGCGGGTGCGCTCCCCCACCCCGGCGAACACGGAGACACCGCCGTGTCCCTGGGCCACGCGCTGGATCATCTCCTGGATGAGCACGGTCTTGCCCACTCCCGCACCCCCGAACAGGCCAATCTTGCCGCCCTGGACGTAGGGGGTCAGCAGGTCGATCACCTTGATGCCGGTCTCAAACATCTCGGTCTTGGACTCCAGGTCCTTGAACGCTGGCGGCTGGCGGTGGATGGGCCAGCGCTCCTTGATTTCGATGGTCTCGCCGGGCTGCTGGTTGAGGATGTTGCCGACCACGTCGAACACGTGCCCCTTGGTCACGTCTCCGACCGGGACGGAGATGGGGGCGCCGGTGTTGATTACCTCGGCGCCGCGCACCAGCCCATCGGTGGGCTTGAGCGCGATGGCACGCACCAGGCAGTCCCCGAGGTGTTGGGCCACCTCCAGGGTCAGGGTGTAGGCGTGTCCCGCCTCCGACTGCCCGGCCAGGTCGATCTCGGTGGTCAGGGCGTGGTAGATGTCGGGCATGGCGCCCTCGGGGAACTCGATGTCTACCACGGGCCCGATCACCCGGGTGATCCGGCCCGACGGCAGGGTGGCGGTTTCGGTCATCTTGGATTCTCCCTCACTTAGCTGCGCTCAGCGCGTCGGCCCCCGAGACAATCTCGGTGATCTCCTGGGTGATGTCGGCCTGGCGGGCCTGGTTAGCCAGGCGCGTGTAGTCCTTGATCAGGTCGGTGGCGTTGTCGGTGGCCGTCCGCATCGCCGCCTGGCGGGCGGCCAGCTCCGAGGCGGCGGATTCCAGCAGGAACGAGTAGAGCCGGTTGTGGACGTACCGGGGAAGGAGGGCGTCGAGCACCGCTTGCTCGCCAGGTTCAAATTCGTACAGGGGCGTCGGCTTGCCTGCCTGGCCTGGGGAGTCAACCACCTCAAGCGGGAGGAGTCGCACCACGCGCGGGGTCTGGGTGACCATCGACACAAACTGGGTGTAGACAACGTGCAGCTCGGCCACGCCGCCCGCCTCGGCCGGGGCCGTGAAGGCGGTGAGTAGCGTGGCGGCGATCTGATCGGCGGCCTCCAGGGTGGGGTGGTCCGAACCGTAGACCCAGTTCTGCTTCAGGGTAGCGCCCCGGTAGACGTAGTGGCTGTAGGCGCGGCGGCCGGCGACGTACAGGTCTACCTCCTTGCCGGCGGCCTTGAGCTGGTCGAGCAGGCGATCGGTCTCGCGGATGTTGGCGGCCGAGTAGGAGCCGGCCATGCCCCGGTCGGCGGAGACGGTGAGGACCCCCACGCGGTTGGTGTCGGTGCGCACCTCCACCAACGGATGTTCAACGCGGGCATGCGCGGCCAGGGCCGCCACCGCCTGGGTGATCGCCTTGGCGTACGGGGTGGCCTGGGCCACCCGGGCGCGCGCCGCGCCGATGCGGGAGGCGGCAATCAGTTCCTGGGCGCGGAACACCTTCTGCAGCTTGGCCGTCGACGCAATCTTCTGCCGATAGATGCGCTGGGCTCCCCCCGACACCTACGGCTGCCTTCCGACCGCGATCTGCTCCTGCTCGATCACCACATCGTGCCCGTCGCCGGCGGCGCCGACCAACGGCGTCCCATCGGACTTGAGGAAGGTACCGCGGAAGGCCTCCACCGCGGTGGAGAGTTCATCCTCCAGGGCGTCGTCCAGCGTTTCGGTGTCGCGGATGCGCGCGAGGATGTCGGTGTTTCGCGTCAGGTGTTCCAGCAGCTGCTTCTCGAAGCGCTTCACGTCCTCGGTCGGCACGTCGTCGAGCCTTCCCTTGGTCCCGGCCCACAGGGAGGCCACCTGCTCCTCGACCGGGTACGGGGTGTACTGCGGCTGCTTGAGCAGTTCCATCAGGGCCGACCCGCGGGCCAGCTGGGCGCGGGAGGCGGCGTCGAGATCGGAGGCGAACAGCGCGAAGGCCTCCAGCGAACGGAACTGCGCCAGGTCGATCTTGAGGGTGCCCGAGACCTTCTTCATCGCCTTGGTCTGGGCGGCGCCGCCGACGCGGGACACCGAGATGCCGACATCGACCGCGGGGCGCTGATCGGCGTTGAACAGGTCGGACTGCAAGAAGATCTGCCCATCGGTGATCGAGATGACATTGGTGGGGATGTAGGCCGAGACGTCGTTGGCCTTGGTCTCGATGATCGGCAGGCCGGTCATCGACCCGGCGCCCAGGTCGTCGGAGAGCTTGGCGCAGCGCTCCAGCAGCCGCGAATGGGTGTAGAAGATATCGCCGGGGTAAGCCTCGCGGCCGGGGGGACGGCGCAGCAGCAGGGAGACGGCGCGGTAGGCCTCGGCCTGCTTGGAGAGGTCATCGAAGACGATGAGCACATGCCTGCCGCCGTACATCCAATGCTGGCCGATGGCCGATCCCGTGTACGGGGCCAGGTACTTGAAGCCGGCGGAATCGGAGGCGGGGGCGGCCACAATCGTCGTGTATTCCAGGGCGCCGGCCTCCTCCAGCGCGCCGCGCACCGCCGCGATGGTGGTCCCCTTTTGCCCGATGGCCACGTAGATGCAGCGCACCTGCTTGGCGGGGTC
Source organism: Promicromonosporaceae bacterium (assembly GCA_009782865.1). Classification (GTDB taxonomy): domain Bacteria; phylum Actinomycetota; class Actinomycetes; order Actinomycetales; family Cellulomonadaceae; genus Xylanimonas. The sequence goes on along the minus strand of WRIF01000176.1, from coordinate 157 downwards.
CCCCGTCTTCCAGTTGTCCAGCTGGTTGATGATGGTGTCGATGGCGATGGCGGTCTTGCCGGTCTGCCGATCACCGATGATCAGTTGGCGCTGACCGCGGCCGATCGGGATCATCGAGTCGATGGCCTTGATGCCGGTCTGCAGCGGCTCGGAGACG
>WRIF01000175.1 GCA_009782865.1 Promicromonosporaceae bacterium | reverse complement strand
GGAAACCTCGACGATGAGTCGGCCGAGATCGTGTGGCAGGCCCTGGTGGACCATGCCGCGGCGGGTGCTACCGTGGTGATCTCCACCCACGACCGAGAACTCGCCCGGCGCTCCCATCACGAGTTGCACCTGACGGGCGACTCGGAACAGTCGGCGGTGTTCCGATGAGCGCCCGCCGTAGTGCCACCGCCCGCCGCGTCGCCAGGCGAGAGCGCCCCATCACCGGCAGCCCGCGGGCGCGTGAACTGCTGCGCGATTCGCTGGCCCAGGCCCGCGCCCAGATCGCGACCACCATCACCTTGATCCTGGTGCTGGCGACCGTCTGCTTCGCCGTGCTGGTCACTACCGGACAGTCGGCGGCCTCCGAGGCGCGGATCGTGGAGCAGATCGACGGGGCCGGCACCCGCCTGATCGCCCTGTCCGACAACGCGGGAGATGCCGACATCCGGCCCGAGGCCCCCGCCCAGATCGCCGGAATCTCCGATGTCACCTGGGCGTTTGGCCTGGGCGAGGCCGTGGATGTCACCAATGCCGTCATCACCGACGGGCGGGTGGCCGCCCGCGCCCTGGTGGGCGGGCTGCCCGCGGAGATGCCCCTCGTCCAGGGGCGCGCGCCCCTGCCGGGCGAGGCGGTAGTCGGGCTCCAGGCTGCCCCCACCCTGCACCTTGGCCCGGGCCTGGGCACCATCGCCGCCCCCGGGCAGGACCCCATCGCCGTCGTCGGCGTGTTTGATGCCAGCGGCCCCCTGGCCTCGCTGGCCAACGTCGCGCTGGTCTCCCGGGCGGCCGATGACGTGGAGACCCTGCGGTTTGTCTACGTCATGGCCTCCGACGTCACCACCGTCGAGCGCCTCGAAGACGTGCTGCGCGCCTCGACTCCCGCGCGCAATCCCGCCGCGCTGACGGTGGAGACCCCTACCGGGGCCATCGCCGTGCGCGACATGATCGCCGGCAACCTCGGCGCCGCCGCCCGGCAACTCATGGCCGTGGTGATGGGCGTGGGCGCGGTGCTGATTGCCGTGACCATGTTTGCCGCCACCGCCTCCCGGCGGCGCGACTTCGGACGGCGCCGCGCCCTAGGGGCCACCCGCTCCACCCTGGTGGCCGGGTTGCTGGCCCAGACGACGGTCGGCGCCGTGCTCGGCATCGCCCTCGGCACGACGGCCGGCCTCATCGCCCTGCAGGCGACGGCCGAATCGTTGCCTTCCTGGCAGTTCACGGCCGGGGCCGCGGGCCTGGCCCTGCTGCTGACGCTGGTGGCCGCGACGCCCATCGCGCTGCACGCCGCCACTCGCGACCCCTTGCGCATCCTGCGCGTCCCCTAGCGCTGTTTGCAGTCCGGCGAGGCAGCGGTGCGGGCAGTCGGGGTCGGGACGGTTGCGGTTAGGCGGGTCGAGGGGCCAGGTTCGCTCCTTGGTCGCCGCTATTCGGTCGGGTACAGGTGGCCGATCACCTCGGCCAGTTGGCGCCCGGCGGGAGAGTCGACAAACTGAGGAATCGGCCCCTGGGGCGGACAGTCGAGGTCGAGGCCGTGCGCCTGCAGCACGGGCTCGCCGTCACAGATCGCCAGTATCCCCTCGACGGTGGCGGCGTGGCCGCCGGTGATGAGCCAGGCGGTATCGCGCTCCACCTGATCTTCCCTGTCCTCAAAGGTGAAGTACCAGGTGAGGCGGACGGATCCGGCGAAGTAGGGGCGTTCATCGACCGCCACCAGGGCCGGTAGGCCGGCCTCGTTCATGGCGGCGATGGCCTCCGCGGAGAACCAAAAGGAGAGGTCGTGGGTTGGCACGCATACCGTCTCCCGGTTTCGTCGCTCCCACGCGAAGCCGGTGGCACACCCCGCGGCCTCCACGGGAGCAGGCTCGCCGTCACCGAGGGAGTCTGCCAGGTCATCGATGATCCGCCTGAGTTCCTCGGCCGGGACGGTGGCGGCAAAGTCCATCTCGGGAGGGGCGTCGGATTGCCGCCAGTCAGGGTGGAGGAGCACGGGGCCGCCTCCGCGCCACCCGAGCCGGCCAGAGACGGAGACCACCAGGGCGCCGTCGGCGTGGAGTTCGGCGCTCAGGTCAACGTCGGTGGCGGTGCCGGTCCAGGCGTATTCCGCGACCATCAGGGGGGCGAGGCCGGCCGTCTGCTGCGCGGCGTTGGCCACGTCGGCGCCGAGCCAGAAGCCGAGATCGGTGAGCGGCACCTCCACGTCGGTGCCGTCGAAGCGATTGTGGGCCATCGTGACGCCCCCCGAGCGCCAGATCGCGGCGTCCACCCCGCTGAGGGCCGTTGGCTGATCCCCGGCGCAGGCGGCGAGCAACAGTAGGACGATGGCGGCCGCAGCCCACCGGGCGGAAGTATTTGCTCGTCTGGTCATCGATCCCCTCCTGCTCGCGGCCATGCTACCCCGGCCGCGACCGGGGAGGCTGCCGACCTACGGCCGCAGGGCAGCGAACGCGGCCAGCCGCTGACCGAAGCGTTCGGAGATGAGGTTGTGTGCCTCCTGTCCGGGATGCAGGTGGTCCAGGTAGGGCAGTCGCGCCTCATCCTGGGTGCCAAAGAGCTCTAGCCCGTCGAGGTAGGCGAGGCGGGGGTCGGTGGCGGCGCGCAGGTTCACAATCCGCCGCAGCTCCTTGCGGACCGCCCCGAGCGTGAGCCGGTCGGCCGAGGAGGCTTCGGCCGGGTCGCCGAGGGCCCGGTAGGTGGGTGGGCCGCCCGCCAGGTGGGCCGCCGTCAGGGCGCAGGGGCCGGGGGTGTCCTCGTGGATGGCGCAGGCAAAGGGCGAGATCACCAGCAGGGGTACGTCCGGGTGGGCCTCACGCAGGGTGTCGAGGAAGCCGTGGACGGCGGAACGGAACACCCGGCGACGCATCGAGTCGAAGTTGACGACGTTGATTCCCAACTCCACCGAGAGCAGGTCGGCGGGCAGGGAGCCCATGGTGCGCGCCACGAACTGGTCAACCTGGCAGGCGCCGGCCAGCCCCAGGTTGGTGAGGTCGAGCCCCGCGGCGAGCGCGGACCGCGCCACCCAGCTGCCGGTCGGGTGGGTGGTGGCCGTTCCCTGGCTGATCGAGGAGCCGTAGTGCACCCAGCGCCTGCCTTGCCGCGGGGCGGCGGCCACCGGCCGGTCGGCGCGAATCTCCCGGAGCGAGAAGGCGGCCCCGGTGGGGAGCCACACCTCGACCCGCTTGTCCCCCGAAGGAAGCGCGGCCACCGAGACCACGTGTCCGCCAGGCGTCGCCTCGGCCTGGGCCTGCGAGTGCAGGCGACCATCGACGACGACGTCAAAGAGGTTCATCGGCCACGAGGCGGAGCCCTCGGCCGGGAACTGAGGCAGGTGTCCCAGCAGTTCCAGCCGCTGCGCCGTCGTCGTCACCGCCAGCCGCACCCCGGCCGTCTGGGATGCGGCGGTGGTGAGGAGGGGGTCGGCGGCCTGCTCGCGCGCCCACCGCGGGAGACGGTGCGGGCGGAGGCCGTCGGGGGCGGGCTCTATCTCGACGGCGCCGTGGATGAGGTCGGCCGTGATGGCGGTGGTGATCACCGGGTCAGGCTACCCAGCCGGCGGCGGCCCAGTGAAACATCGGCCCAATGAGGCATCGGCCCAGTGAAGTGCTGGCCCGCGCCGGTTTGCTGGGTAGCCGGCGCGGGCCAGCGAGGGCTGGACGCCGCCTACTCGGAAGGCTCCGTGTGGCCCTCGTCAGCGCTGTCTTGCGCCGTAACGCCATCGGCGTCGACGGGAACGTCGGTCCCGGCGGCCGCGCGGTGGCGGAGCCGGCGACGCACCACCAGCGCGGTGCCCACTATTACGACGGCCCCGACTCCGAGCCACGGGAGGGCGGCGCCGATGGCCACCAGCAGGCCGCGCCCGAAGCCGGTCAGGGAGTCCCACCCGTTCTGCAGGCCGCCGAGGAAGCCGGTGCGGGGGGCGGGGCCGGCCTCGCGCTCCGTCCAGATGTTGACCTCTAGCGTGGACATCTGCACCTGATCGGTGAGGGTGGAGCGCTGGGCGCGCAGGGAGTCGAGGTCTGACTGGCGCCAGGTGAGTTCGCGCTCGGCGCTTAGGAGGTCTTCGACGCTTCCGGACTGCTCCATCAGTTCGGTCAGGCGCCGGACAGAGGTCTGCAGGGCCTCGATGCGGGCGTCAAGGTCTGCGCCCTGCTGGGTCACGTCCTGGCGGCCCACATCCACGCTGCGCACCTCACCGAACTGGTCTAGCCCCGCCATGAAACCGGTCATGGCGCTGGAGGGCACACGGACCACCAGCCAGGCACTGGCGCTGGAGCGGTCGGTCGCCTGCGTCTCGGTGCGGTTTTCCACAAACCCGCCGGCGGCCTCCGTGGCGGCGGCGAGCCGGGCGGCGGCCTCCAGAGGGTCGGCGGCGACCACGCTGGCCGAGCCGCGCGTGATGATCTCGCGGTTGCCGGCCTGCGCCGGGGGCTCGGCTCCCTGGCTGCCACCCCCATCGACCGAGTCCCGTACGGCGACATCGAGCGAGAAGGAGGCATCGTCTGCGAAGTACATCTCCGCCTCCTCCATGGGGGCCATGGGCGCCGCGGCCCGGGCGGCGGAGTCGGTCGACTCTGCGCGGCGACCCGTGTCGCCCCCGCAGGCCCCAAGGGCGGCCGCGGCGATCGCGGCGCCCAGGGCCAGGAGGATGAACCGATTGCGTCGTTGGGTGCTCATAACTTGACATGCGCGGGACCGACCGCGATGTCA
>WRIF01000174.1 GCA_009782865.1 Promicromonosporaceae bacterium | reverse complement strand
CGGGTGGTGGCCCTGGCGGCCGGGCTGGGCGTCGCCCTCACCCCGGCCGGTTCCACGCATCCCTACGGCCTGGACCCTGAGGATCGGAACCTGCGGCTGGCCCCGTCCATGCCGCCGCTGGCCGACGTGAAGCAGGCCATGGCCGCCGTGGCCCTATGTGTCGAGTTGGCGGCGGTCGAACGGCAGGCCACCGGGAACTAGGGCCGGTCGGCGCCTAGCCGATGGACTTGCGGTTCACCACCAGCACCGGGCAGGCGCTGTGATGCAGCACGGCCTGGGAGGTTGAGCCGAGCAACAGCCCGCGGAAGCCCCCGCGGCCGCGCGAGCCAACCACCAGCAGGTCGGCGGCGGTGGAGAACTCGGTGAGTAGCTCGGCGCCGGTGCCGTCGAGCACGATGCGCTTGATCTTGATCCCGCCGTCGGTGGCGGCCTCCGCCCGGTCGATGATCGAGTCGAGCCCGGCCTTGACATCGGTGAGCACCTGCTCGTGATCCACCTGGGTCGGCAGCCAGGCCAGCACGCCGGCGCCGGTCGCGACCGGCACGCCTGCCACCGCAACCAGTTCGGCGCCCCACACCTGCGCCTGCTTGATGGCTAGGCGGATGGCGGCCTCGGCGGTTGGGGAGCCGTCGACGCCCACGATGATGCGACGGACGGCGTGAATCTCGTCGCCGTCTACGCGGCGGGGGTCGGAGGCATTGGCGTCACGGTAGGGCACGACGACCACGGGGCAGTGGGCGTGGGCCGGCAGCGCCGAGGAGACGGTGCCGAGCAGGCGCTCGGTGAAGCCGCCCTTGCCGCGGGTACCGATGACGGCCAGCCCGTAGTCCTTGGACAGTTCGATGAGCACGCCGGTGGCGTCCCCGGTGGCCACCGCCGCGGTGACCTCGACCCCCATGGAGGCCACCCGCTGCTGGGCGTCGAGCAGCACCGCCTTGGCCCCGGCCTGAATGGTGGAGTCGTCGAGGGCGGCGTAGCCGCCGTCGAGGGAGGCGGCGGTGAAGGACGGCAGGGAGTAACTGCAGATCATGTGGACGCCCCAGCCGACCCGTTTGGCGTAGGCGGCGGCCCAATCCAGCGCATGCAGGGATGTGGGAGAACCGTCAACGCCAATCAGCACGGTTTCCGTTCGCTTCACCGTCCCACCTCCTATGCAGGTTGCCTTGCCAGCACCCTAACCGCCAATGCGGCGGCGCGAAACGGGCGCGGCGCGGCTAGATCGTCAGGCATCGACAATCTGCCCGCTCACGGCGGCCTCCGACGCCCCGTCAGGGGCACGGGCAGGCTAGCTGATGCGGATGAAGACGGGGTTCCGGTGCCAGATGGCGCGGAAGTCGACCACTCCGCCGGGGCGGGGCGAGTCGATCACCATGTTGTCGCCGGCGTAGATCGCCACGTGACCGGGATTCCAGACGATGTCGCCGGGGCGGGCGTCGGCGCGGGAGATGACCGTGCCGGCGTAGCGCTGCTGACCCGAGGTGCGGGGCAGGGAGATGCCGAGCTGAGCGAAGACGTACTGGGTGAAGCCCGAGCAGTCGAAACCGGCGGGGGTGGTGCCGCCGAACAGGTAGGGGGTGCCGACGTAGCGGGCGGCGATGGCGACGGCGGCCGAACCGGCGGCGGAGGCGGGCACATCGGCGCCACGGGCCACCACCGAGCCGAAGCGGACGACCACCGGTTCCGGCTCGGGGGCCGGGGTGACCGAGATGGCGCCCTCGCCGGCGGCGACCAGTGTCTCCGCCTGGTTCTGGGTGCGGGCATCGATCACCAGCTCGGGGCTGGCCTCCAGCGCCTCTAGCGCGCCGGCGGCGAGCGCCTCTAGGCCCAGGTCGGCCAGGCGGGTGTCGGCGTCGGCGGGTGTCTCCTCAAGGGCCACTCCCGTGCCGAAGGCGGACATCAGGAGTCCCCCGGCGGTGGCTACCACGGCGGTGCGCCTGGAGGTTTCGGAGCGAACGCCGCTGGTGACGGCGGTGATGATGCTGGTAGGTGTCAAGGGACGGCGGGCGGCACGATGCCGCGCGACTGTCGTCGAACTCAAATTAGACCTCTCCTAGCGCCTGCGAGGTTAGCTGTCGGGTTCGGGTAGGAGTTCACCCGGCGGTTTCCCGCTTCACCCCAAGGACGCCGTCTGGCGCCCGCCGACCGAGGTTGCTGTCGGCTGTGGTTCCCCCGTCCCTGTCACGGATTTCGTGCTGTGCCAGTCGGTGACAGGGTTAGGCGTCCGACTGGTGCCTGCAGGGGGGCACCCCTCCAAGCAGGCAAGACGCTATCGAATCGACCCGCGGAAGTCACGCCTTGTTCACAAGATCAGGTAAAGCGGAGGTTATGTCGAGGCGAAGATTTCGGTCAGATTTCCCGTCTACCTGCGGTTTTGCCGCCTCCGAGGACGGGTGACACCTGGCGCCGCGCGATGAGTGCCAGCGCGCCACCCGCTCACCAGCGGCGGCGGAGTTCGACGGCGGCGGCCAGCTCGTCGAGCAGGGTGGCGGTGGTTTCCCAGGACAGGCACTTGTCGGTGACGGACTGCCCGTAGACCAGGGTGTCCAGGGGGGCGGGCGGCTGCGCGCCGGCCACCAGGAAGCTCTCCAGCATCAGCCCGGTGATTCCCTGCTCTCCGGCGGCGAGGCGGGCGGCGAGCTCGCGGACCACCTCGGCCTGGCGGAGGTGGTCCTTGCCGGAGTTGCCATGCGAGGCGTCGACGATCAGCCCCCGGGTCAGCGCCCCGGCCAGGCCGGGCTCCGCCTGGGCCGCCCCCCTGGTCTCGGCCAGGGCGGCCTCGATGTCGGCGGGGGCGTAGTTGGGGCCGGTGGCCCCGCCGCGCAGGATCAGGTGACAGTCCGGGTTGCCGGTGGTCTCGACGGCGGCCGCGCGTCCGGCGGAGTCGACCCCGAAGAAGGTGTGCTCGCTGGCGGCGGTGATCGCGGCGTCGATGGCGGGCTGCACCTGGCCGTCGGTCGCGTTCTTCAGGCCCACCGGCATCGACAGGCCCGAGGCGAGCTGCCGGTGCACCTGCGACTCGACATTGCGGGCGCCGATGGCCCCCCAGGTCACCGCGTCGGCGATGTACTGCGGGCTGGTCGGCTCAAGGAACTCGGTGGCAATGGGAAGGCCGGTGTCGAGGACGGAGAGCAGCACCTCGCGCGCGATCCTTAGGCCCCGCAGCACGTCGAACGAGCCGTCGAGGTCGGGGTCGTTGATGAGGCCCTTCCAGCCGACGGTGGTGCGCGGCTTCTCGAAGTAGACGCGCATCACCACCAACAGTTCGCGGCGGTGCTTGGCGGCGGCCGCGGCGAGCCGGTGGGCGTAGTCGAGGGCCGCCTCGGGGTCATGGACCGAGCAGGGCCCCACGATCACCAGGAGGCGGTCGTCGTCGCCCTTGAGGACGTCGGTCACCTCCCGGCGGGAGCGGCGCACCAGCGCGGAGCGCTCCGGGCCGAGCGGCTGGTTGCGCCGCACGTCCCGCGGGGCGGGCAGCGGGTCGAGGGTGCGGACGCGCAGGTCGGAAACTGGGGAAGCGTGCGCCATGGGCGTTACCTTTCGACCACCGGCACCCCGGCACTGTGTTCTGACCTGTCCCGCATTTTCCGTACCCCGGCAGGGACAATTCGAACCGCCACTGGCGGTCCTCCTAGTCGAATCCCTACCGTGCGGACACGATACGCAAAATCCGGTCTGGGGGGCATCCCCAGACCGCATTTTCCGTACCCCGGCAGGGATTCGAACCCTGGACCTACGGATTAAAAGTCCGCAGCTCTAACCGCTGAGCTACCGAGGCGTGCAGCCGAGCATAGTCGAACTGGTTCGACTGTTGCGAGGCCAATGCCTCGGTCGTAGCGGTGTCTCCGTGAACACCGAGGCTCGCAGCTGAGCCTAACCGATCGAGCTTGCTCGAATCGGTTTTGGCGAAGCCAGGGCCTCGGTTGTAGCGATGCAGTCGCGAACACCGAGGCTCGCAACTGAGCCTAGCCGATCGGGCGCGTCGGCAGGGGCAGGTTGCGCAGCACCACCGCCGTGGTGAGGGCGGCCTGGGTCGCCTCGAAGCCCTTGTCTTCAATCGAACCGGGCAGGCCGGCGCGCGCGATGGCCTGGCCCTCGGAATCGCAGGTGAGTACCCCGAAGCCGACCGGGATGCCGGTGCTGACGGCCACGTTGGTCAGGCCGTGGGTGGCTCCCTGGCAGACGTACTCGAAGTGGGGGGTGTCGCCGCGGATCACCACCCCGAGGGCCACGATGGCGTCGTACTTGCCGCTCTCGGCGGCGCGGGCGGCGGCGACCGTCAGTTCAAACGTGCCAGGGACACGATACTCAGTCACCTCGGTGACCTGGGCGAGGGCCAGGGCGCGTCGGGTGCCGTCGAGCAGCCCCTCCATCACCTGGGTATGCCAGGACGCGGCGATCACGGCGACCCGCAGGCTGGGCAGGCGCCCGGCGATGCGCGGGTCGAACTCGGGGGTGGGGGCGCCGGTACCGGCCATGCTGACTCCTAAAGGGGTGGGGGCTGGCCCGATTCTAGGCCCTAACCCCGGTCGGGCTCCCTTGACCCCGGCCGAGTTCCCTCACTCCCAGCCCAGTTCCCTCAATCCCAACCCAGTTCATAGAGGCGTTCATCGCTGATGCCGAAGTGGTGGGCAACCTCGTGGATGACGGTGGTGGTGATCTCCTCGCGCAGGACCTCCTCGAACCACTCGCGCGCCTGCGTCGCGGTGTGGGGGCGG
>WRIF01000173.1 GCA_009782865.1 Promicromonosporaceae bacterium | reverse complement strand
CATCGTCGAGGCACCCAACGTCTACGTGGACTAGGTGTACGTGGGCCAGGCGCCAGCACCAAACCCGGCAGCGGCGCGAACCCTCCCGGTCGGCCATCGGGCCGCGGACAGGCTGGCTGGGACTGGACGTCCGGCTAGAACTGGACGTCGACCTTTGAGCCGGCGCTGTCGAGCAGGGCGGCCAGTTCCTGGCAGATGACGTCGGCCTCTGGGCCGATGATCACCTGGATGATGCGCCCGGAGGCCACCACTCCACGAACGTCTGCCCTGGTGAGCTGGGACTCCTCGACCAGCTTCGGATCGGTGACCTTGACCCGCAGCCGGGTGATGCACGGATCGAGTTCCAGGATGTTGCCTGCGCCACCAAGACCGCTGAGAATCTGTTCGGCCCTACTCATGTTTGACTCCTAAAGTCTGAGGTTCCGGCCTAAGCGTAACCGCTTGGTGGCCTCTCGTCACGGCGGGCGCCCGCAGGGCAGGCGCGCGCCGTGAAACGAGTGATCAGTCCCGGACGAGCTTGCGGTAGGTGACGCGGTGCGGACGGGCGGCATCGGCGCCAAGACGCTCCACCTTGTTGGCCTCGTAGGCCTCGAAGTTCCCCTCAAACCAGTACCACTTGGCGGGGTTCTCGGCGTCGCCTTCCCAGGCCAGGATGTGGGTGGCCACCCGGTCGAGGAACCAGCGGTCGTGCGAGACGACCACGGCGCAGCCGGGGAACTCCAGTAGGGCGTTCTCCAGCGATCCCAGGGTCTCGACGTCGAGGTCGTTGGTGGGCTCGTCGAGCAGCAGCAGGTTGCCGCCCTGCTTGAGGGTCAGCGCCAGGTTCAGGCGGTTGCGTTCGCCACCGGAGAGCACCCCGGCCGGCTTCTGCTGGTCTGGACCCTTGAAGCCGAAGGACGCCACGTAGGCCCGCGACGGAATCTCGGTCTGCCCCACCTTGATGAAGTCGAGTCCGTCGGATACCACCTCCCACAGGGTCTTCTTGGGGTCGATGCCCCCGCGAGACTGGTCGACGTAGGAGACGGCGACGGTCTCCCCGATCTGCAGCTCACCCGCGTCGAGGGGTTCGAGTCCGACAATCGTCTTGAACAGCGTGGTCTTGCCGACGCCGTTGGGGCCGATCACCCCGACGATGCCGTTGCGCGGCAGGGTGAAGGACAGATCGTCGATCAGCAGGCGGCCGTCGAAGCCCTTCTCCAGATGGCCCGCCTCGAGTACCAGCGAGCCCAGGCGGGGGCCGGCCGGAATCTGAATCTCCTCGAAGTCCAACTTCCGGGTGCGCTCGGCCTCTGCCGCCATCTCCTCATAGCGCTGCAGGCGCGCCTTGGACTTGGTCTGGCGGCCCTTGGCGTTGGAGCGCACCCAGGCGAGCTCCTCCTTGAGGCGCTTGGCCAGCTTGGCGTCCTTCTTGCCCTGGACCTCCAGGCGCTGCTGCTTGAGTTCGAGGTAGGTGGAGTAGTTGCCCTCGTAGCCGTAGAGGCGACCGCGGTCCACCTCACAGATCCATTCGGCGACGTGCTCCAGGAAGTAGCGGTCGTGGGTGACGGCGAGGATGGCGCCGGGATACTTCGCCAGGTGCTGCTCCAGCCACTGCACCGATTCGGCGTCGAGGTGGTTGGTGGGCTCGTCAAGCAGCAGCAGATCGGGCTGTTCCAACAGCAGCTTGCACAGGGCGACGCGACGGCGCTCGCCTCCGGAGAGGTGGGTGACCGGCGAATCGCCGGGCGGGCAGCGCAGGGCGTCCATCGCCTGCTCCAGCTTGGAGTCGAGGTCCCACGCATCGGCGGCGTCAATCTCCTCCTGCAGGGTGCCCATCTCGGCCATGAGGGCGTCGAAGTCGGCGTCGGGGTCGGCCATCAGCTCGGAGATCTCGTTGTACCGCTGGACCTTGCCCAGGATGTCGGCAACCGCCTCCTGCACGTTGCCCAGCACGGTCTTTTCCTCGTTGAGCGGCGGCTCCTGTTGCAGCAGGCCCACCGTGAAGCCGGGGGCGAGGCGCGCCTCGCCATTGGAGGGCTGGTCGAGCCCGGCCATGATCTTCAAAATGGTGGACTTCCCGGCACCGTTGGGGCCAACCACACCGATCTTGGCGCCAGGCAGGAAGTTGAGGGAAACGTCGTCGAGGATCACCTTGTCGCCATGCGCCTTGCGCGCCTTGTACATGGTGTAGATAAATTCAGCCACGCTTCCCAAGTCTACCCGGCCGCCCAGACCGGCCGGAGCCCGCACCTATGCGGCGGACTCGCCCTCGCCGTCATCGTCTGCGTCTGCTTCGCCACTCACCTCCCGCCCGAGCTCTCCGCCCTGGAACGCCGCGGCGCCGGCCCCGACCGCCCCGACCGCTCCGCCACCGCGCGGCTCCTCGGCGTTGTGGATCGTCTTGGCGTAGGCGGCGGTGCCGCGTGACAGGTCGAGGGCCACCACGGCCTGCTCGATGTTGAGGTCAATGCCCTTGGAGGGATGCCCCAGGGGGTTGCCGGCGTCATCACGCGGCTGGAACTCGTACTCGTGGGGACGCAGAACGCCGGTCACCACCACCGGGTCGCCCTTGCGCAGCGAGCGGCAGGCGTTGGCGGCGGCCTCCCGAAATAGGGTGACCGAGTACCAGGCGGTCTCGGCGTCGCGCCACTGCCCTGACTCTTGATCGCGAACGCGCGGGGTGTGGCCAACCCGCAGGGAGGTCCAGCTGATGCCTGACCTGGACTCCTTGAGGTCGGGGGTGCGGGAAAGGTAACCGATGACGGTCACATGTACTTCGCTCATTGCTACTCCTAGCAGCGCCTGGGGCCAGCGGGTTACCGGCCGCTGCCTCCAGCAAACCCCGTGGACAACCCGGGCGAAAGGGGCGGGGAGCCGACCTGTGGGCGTGCCCAAGCGGGCGTCCTGTGGACGGTCGGTCGGAGGCCCGCTAGGACTTGAGCGCCGCCGAGCCCAGCTCACGCACCTGCTGGTACTCCCCGAACACCTGGGAGGCGGGGCGGCCAAGGGCGTCGTCCAACACCTGGCGCAGGGCGGCACTGCCCGCCTCAAAGAGGTGGGCGGCGGCAAGCGCCGCGACCCGCTTGCGCCTGCCGACCCGGGGGCGGGGAGCGCGAAGGTCTAGGGCGCGCACCGCGCTGACAGCGGCGGAGCGCAGCCCGTCGGCGCTCTCCACCCGTTCGGCCAGGTCGCGCTGCCACAGGGGCGGCAACGAGGTGCCGGCCTGCTGGAGAAGCCGGGCGCGGAGCAGGGTCACCTCGTCGCGGTCGGTGGGAGGAAACTCCGGGCGGCCGTAGCCGTTGATGATCGCGGCCTCTACCTGCCCGGCCACCGCCTGCAGGCCGGTGGCGTGAATGAGCGCCGGAAGTTCGCGGGCGACGGCGTCGTCGCGACGCCAGGGAGCCGGGGCCGGAGCCTGGGCAACCAGCAGGCGGGCGGCCCCCTCCAGTTCGGCGGCGGCCCGCCCGGCGGCCACACTCTGGCGCCGACCCGCCTCCGCCAGTGCGGGGCGCACCGCGCTCAAACCCTCGCCCGTCACGGCAGAGGCGGCCAGCACCGGCACGTTGGGCAGGCCATGGCCGGCCAGCAGGGCCGACAGGTCGGCCAGGAGCGGGGCACGACTGTCCGCGGCCACGGTGTCGATCTGATTGACCAGCACCAGCATCGCCCCCTCCAGGCCGGCGGAGGCGGCCAGGTAGCCGGCATGCAGGGCGTGGTCTGCGTACTTCTGCGGGTCCACCACCCAGATCAGGAGATCGACGAGCGGGGTGACGCGGTCGACCACCAGGCGGTGTGAGGCCTCAACGGAATCGTGGTCGGGCAGGTCGAGCAGCACCAGGCCGGACAGCTGCGGCTCCGCCGACAGGGCGTCCCCGACGCAGATCCGCCGCTCGGCATCGGCGCCGAGCCAGTCGAGCAGGGCGGTGGCCTCACGATCCCAGGCCACCGCGGTAATCCGGGAGGTGGTGGGGCGCTTGACCCCGACATCGGCGAAATCCAGGCGAGAAAGGGCGTTGAACAGCGAGGACTTCCCGGAACCCGTGCCCCCGGCCAGGGCAACCACCGTGTGCTCTACCCCCAAGGACAGTCGCTGGCGCACCCCGGCCACCGCTCGGGTCAGCCGTTCGGCGAGGTCGGCGCCCAGGCGCGGGCCGGCCAGTTCGGTGGCGGCGGCGAGGGCATCGGCGCGGGCCGACAGGAAGGTGTCTGCGCGGCCATGTCCCCGCAGGGCGGCCAGGTCGCCGGGCAGGAGGGGCTCGGTCATGCCTGCCTCCGCAGCTCGGCCAGCCGCACCCGTAGGCCGATGGCGGCATCATGCTCCAGGTGGGGGCCGGCCAGCGGGGCCAAGGCGGCGGCGAACTCGGCATCTACCTGACCGAGGGCGCGGGCGGCCAGGTCGTCGCGCAGGGCGGCCACGGCGCCGTTCGGCACGTCACCGAGGAGCCGGGCGAGCAGCAGGCGGGCGTCGTCGTTACCGATGGCGGCCGCGAGCAGGAGCGTGGCCAGGCCCGAGCGTCCGTACGCCTTGACGGCCGCGGCCACCCGCCTGGCATCGGAGCCGACGGCCGGGCCGGAGCCCTCTTCCAGCAGGTGCAGCGCCTTGCCGGCGCAGCCATCCCAGGCCTTGATCGCCGCGCCCGCGCCCTGGACTCGGGCCGCGTCGTCGCGCAGGCCTGCGGCGAGCAGCTGGGCAACTCCCGGGGGGATGAGGTTCAGCCCGGCGTTGGCGGCCAACTGCTCGGCGGGGTC
>WRIF01000172.1 GCA_009782865.1 Promicromonosporaceae bacterium | reverse complement strand
AGCGGCGTCGTCTGTGGCCTCCTCAGAAAGGATGACATCCTTCGGACGGGCCAGGGCGAGTGCCTCGGCCAGCCACCGCTGGCTGACGGTATCGCCCGCGTCCTTGAACGAGCGCTCGTCGAACCCCGTGCCGGAGTGCCACTTGCCCGCATCGGCCTCGCACCGCAGGGCTAGCAGCCTTTCACCGGCTCCCCGCGCCAGGGCGGCCGCGAGTCCTTGATCGTCCAGGGAGTCGAGCGTTCTGCTGTCGGTCGTGGCAGGCGACGGATCGTTCGGATTGACCATCGGGCCTAGGCCGTCTCCGCGTACAGGCCCCTGCGCCGCAAGATCGCGCGCTCGAGAGGGGCAAAACACAGCAGTTCGATGGCGATGCCCACCACCAGGATTATCAGGATCGTCGCAATCACCAGCGGCATGTTCGCCAGGTCGCGTCCCTGTTGCAGCAGGGCGCCGAGCCCGAAGCCGATTGCGCCCCCAACAGCGATGATTTCCGCCGCCATCAGCGCACGCCAGGAGAATGCCCACCCCTGCTTAAGCCCGGCGACGTAACCAGGGAGGGCTGCGGGCAGCACAATTCGCACGGTCATCTCTAGGGGGCCAGCGCCCAGCGCCCGGCCAACCCTCCTCAGCAGCGGGGGAACCTGGTCGACACCCGAGACCAGGCCGTTGATGACCGACGGCGTGGCGCCCATCAGCACCACGAAGTAGACGGTCGCGTTTGAAAGCCCAAACCAGATGATGGCGGCCGGTACCCACGCGATGGAGGGCAGCACCATCAGGCCGGTCACAATCGGTCCGAACGCCATTCGCACCCATCTGACCCGGGCGATCAACAGGCCGAGCGGGGTGCCGATCGCCACGGAGAGCAAGAACCCGAGGATGCCTCGCTGCAGGGAAGTGTGCAGCGCGGTCCAGAGTTGACCACTGCGGGCGGAGCGCGCCAGGGCGTCAAAGACCTGCCGGGGGCCGGGCAGGTTCCAGATCGGCATCACCTCAAGCCAGACCAGCGTCTGCCATACCGCCAGCACCGCGATCACTGCGATTAGTGGCGCGACCGCCTTCGCGGCAATGTTGCCAAAACGAGACCCGGGGGATCGCCTGGTGGGCGGCGCCTGTAGGGCGTCGAGACCGGCCTCGATGCCTGCCAGGCTGACGGTGCCGGTGTCTACCCGGGTGTCAGCGCCAGGCAGGTCAACGTTCGGCAGGCCGTGGGGGGTGCGCTCATCTGCCGGCATGGCGTGCGATCTCCTCCCGCAGGTGATAGGTCAACTTGTTGGGCAGGGTGGCTCGATCCTCGTCGGCCACGTTCCACTCGCGCAGGATTCGGCCAGGCCGCGAGCTCATCATGATCACCCGCTGCCCCAGGCGCACGGCCTCGCGCACGTTGTGGGTGACAAAGACGATGGTACGGCCGGTGGCCCGCCAGACCCGTTCCAACTCGTCGTGCAACAGGTCGCGGGTGATGGCGTCGAGGGCGCCGAACGGCTCGTCCATCAGCAGGAGGTCTCGCTCCTGGGCCAGCGCGCGGGCCAGCGCCACCCGCTGTCGCATCCCTCCAGAGAGCTCGTGGGGTCGCTTGTCGGCGGCGTCCTGTAGCTTGACCAACTCCAGTAACTCTTGCGTTCTCGACCGGCGTTCGGCCGAATCCGCGCCTCGCAGGCGGAGCGCCAGGTCGACATTCCGCGCGGCGGTCAGCCAGGGTAGCAACGCCGATTCTTGGAACATGAGGGCCGAGGGGGCCGCCGTGACCTCGCCGCTGGTGGCCTCGTCAAGCCCGGCCAAGATGTTCAGCAGGGTTGACTTTCCGCAACCAGATGCTCCCAGCACCGCCACAAACTCACCCGGCTCGACGCTCAGGTCAACTCCGTCAAGCACCAGGGGCGAGCGGGGGTCAAACCGCTTTGTCACGTTGGCGGCGGAGACAATGGGGCCGTCTGAAGACGATCGCGTCGTGGCCGAAGCCTTGGGTTGGGTCACGCCTACTCCAGACCGAGTCCGGCAGCAGTCACTGGCTCCCGGCCGGCCTCGGTGAGCACTCGGTTCAGGAGGCGAAGATCGTAGATGCCGTTCAGCGGTTCGGCCACTGACTGCTCGACGGCCACGGCGTGGTCAAGCATCGCCTGTAGGGTGGAGGCGATCGGGTCGATGGTGAACTGAAGGTTCTCGAAGGCCCGCTCGATCACCGCTTCCGAAAGTGGCGCCCCAGCTGCGGACTCGATCTCGGCATTGACGATCTGTTTGGCAGCCGCCGGATCTGCTTCAATCGCATCGTGGGCGGCCACCAGGCCGCGCAGCAGGGCTTCCACCTGCTCGGGGTGTTCCTCCAGGAATGCGGTGCGCACAATCAGGTGGGTGGTGACAAACTGGCCGTCCGGCCACTCGTCGCGCTCGTCGATCAGCAAGTGGGCGCCGGCGTCTACCACCAGGCGGGAGGACCAAGGTTCGGGCACCCAGGCGCCGTCGAGCCTTCCTTGCTGGAACAGCTGAAACGCCTGGGAGTTTTCGGTGGGAGTGACCGAGACCTGCGCGCCCTGTCCGGTGGCGAAGGTCAGGTTGTGTTCGGAGAGAAACCAGCGCAGCGCGACATCCTGCGTATTGCCCAGCTGCGGAGTGGCCAAGGTGGTCCCAACCAGATCAGATATGGACGCGATGCCCTTACGCACCACCAGTTGCGCTCCCCCCGAGGTGGTGCCCGCGACGATTCGCAGTGCCTGCCCGCCGGAACGGACAAACCCGTTGATGGCCGGGTTCGGGCCGATAAAGGCGGCGTCAATTGCTCCCGCATTCAGCGCCTCGATTGCGCTGGGTCCGGCGTTGAAGGCCTGCCGCTCCAGAGAAACATCCCCCAACTCCGCCTCGAACAGCCCCTCGGAGAGCGCGAACAGGGCCGGTGCATGAGTGACGTTTGGGAAGTAACCCAGTCGGACCGCGCTCGGTCCGGCGCCGTCTACCGGGGCTTCGCCGGAGCCACAGGCCCCCAACACCAGGATCGCGGCGAGAGCCAGAGGCACCCGCCTGCGCGCCTTGCCTTCTGGGTTTCGGTGCAACTCAGCCCCTCCTTAGGGCGACGAATCGGAACGCACGCAGCCTAACCCATCGACGGTGTGGCCTCCGGTGGAAGGCGGGCGTGGTGGCTAGATGGCGCGGCTGTCAGTCGGCCATCAGTGCCCAGACCCTTTCGACGGCCTCTTCGACCGTCACGTTCGTGGTATCGAGCACCAGTTCGGCGTCGACAGGCACCTCATACGGCGAGTCGAGGCCCGTGAAGTCGGGCAGGAGACCAGCGCGCGCCTTGGCGTAGAGACCCTTGACGTCGCGAGCCTCACACTCTGTGAGCGGGGTGGCCACGTGCACCAGCACAAACCGGGCCCCGCTGGCTTCGACCATGGCGCGTACCCGTTTGCGGGAGGAGTCGAATGGCGCGATGGGGGAGGCGATGGCCAGGCCTCCGTGCTTGGCAATCAGGGCGGCCACGTAGCCGATGCGCTCGACGTTGGTTTCCCGCGATTCTCGATCAAACCCTAGGCCCTTAGTCAGGTGTTCACGCACCTCGTCACCGTCGAGCAGGGTAACCACCCCGGCGTCGGCGACAATTCGTCTGACGAGGGCACTGGCGAGGGTGGTCTTCCCGCTGCCAGACAGCCCGGTAAAGAACACTACGAGTCCTGAGGCGGCAGGATGGGCGGAGGCGATCACGGGTTGACCATACGGCACTCTCAGCGCCGACGACGTCGTAGCAGCCACTGCGGGTATCCGGCCAGGCGTCGCAGGGAGAGGCTGCGCCAACGGCCGGGGACGGTGTGCACCAGTCGCAATATCTCCGCCAGCGCGGCCTGAAAGTCTTCCCCAAACTCGAGGCTCACTGGCCTTGGTGAATAGTCGACAAACATGGCGGGCCGCTCGGGGAACCACTTTGCCCGCAGGACCTCGTTGTCGACCGCGAAGCGGCGTTCTATCTCGCGAGCCTGCCGCTCGCTTGGCTGGTTGCCGGGCTGCCCGGAGAAACGCTCCTCGATCACCTGCAAACACTGTCGACGGAGGGGGGAGTTCGTGCCGTCCGACGGCCTTCGGCCGGTTGCCGGGAGGGTGTTGAGGCCGCGGAGCAGGGCTTGACCGGCCGGGGCCAATGATTCGTTAACCGACGCCGAGGGGCTGGAGCCTTGCAGTACGGAGGGCGACACGCCGAGCAGGTCGGCGAAGTCGGTGACGATATCGCCCCCCACCAGGGAGGGACGTTCGTACACCCGCAGGGCCATGGCGTCGTCCCCAAAGATCCGCGCCCACCGGTTGACGGTGGCCAGGTGATCGAAGGTTGACCTGCCGGGGCGGCACCCGTCCAGGAAGGCCGCGAAGGAGGTGGTCTGGCCCGAACGGAGCAGTGAGGAGTAGAACGATGTCGCATACTCGACCTGCCCGCGCAGGTAGCACGCTATCTGAAACTCGTCCGTCACCGGGCTCAGGAGCCCCCGCAGTCGAGAAAGCTCCGAGTCGCGCTGCAGGCCCTGAGAGTACAGTTCGCAGGAGAGCACCGCCGTGTGCACGTGTGCCGGGGCGCCCGAGATCTGCTGTCGAACCGACGAGAGCACGCGCTCGGCGCCCCCGGCGCCGGCGAGGCGCGCTCGCCCCAGGTCGACTCGATCCGGATCTTGTACGGCATGCACTAACAGGTTCCCGTTGAACCCGAGGCCATCGAGGTAGAGGACTCCGGCCTCCAGCAGCTCGGCGCGGGA
>WRIF01000171.1 GCA_009782865.1 Promicromonosporaceae bacterium | reverse complement strand
AGGGTCGGGACGCTAACGGGGCCACCACCGCCAGTTCTGGGCGAGGAGCGTTGCGCGCGGCGTTTGTTGCGCAGGGCAGCCAGTGTCGTCGTGAACCTCGAACAGCTCCTCCAAGGGCACGTCGAGGCGGGAGGCGATGGCGACGGCCAGCCCCTCGGATAGGTCGCGCATCTTGCCTGACTCGACCAGGGAGATGGCCTGCTGTGTCCGGCGTGCAAGCAGGGCGAGGTCTAGTTGTGAGAAGTGGCGCTGTTTGCGCCAGCGTCTGATCTGGGCGGGGTCTTTGACGCGCATCCAGGCTGCCCTTCGGCTCGGTGATGCTGGGCGATGGTTCCTCACAGTGCGCTCCCTTCGCTAGAAATACAAATGTAGCACACTGTGATTGTCGTCACTTGTGGAACCCACAAGTGGCAGACGGTGGCCCTGGGCTGCGTGTATGGTTTTTCTACTTGTGGCGTCACGCCTGGCGCGCCTTGTACAACAGATGGCACCGAGGGGAGCCTTAGCCCATGACGACAGCCCTAACGCTGCGCGATCTGGTGTCCCTCGCCAAAGATCGGCGCCCAGGCACATCAGGGAACGCAATCGCGCTTGAGGCCCAGCGTGCAGGGTTTCGGGTGGTGGCTACCACGCTGAATCACATCGGCGCGGGCACCTATAAGTCGAGGCCGTCGGCGGAGACGGTTCGGGCGGTGGCGTACCTGGCTGGCGTGTCTGACGATGAGGCGTTCACCGCCGCCGGGCTGCCGATCCCTGGGCCGCCATTCGCAGACGAATTGCCCCCAGACGCGGACGAACTCTCCCCGCGCAGCCGCAAGGCCGTTATCGAGGTGATCCGCGCCATGCTGGCCGCCGAGCGCGGGCACCAGCCCCCAGTCGAGGCCGACCTACCCCTGGTGATCCCGGTCGCGGCGGATTTGGAAGGCGAGGTGAGTGGCCAGGAGCCGGTCACCGATCACCGCCAGCAGGTCGGGGTCTAGCAGCGTGCCCAGGTTTTGACGGTGGCGCGGTCGGAGAGTTCTGCCGGGCCGATGCCGTCGCGGGCGATCTGCCGCTGTTTGGCGCGTAGTTTGCGGGCGGCTTCTGCGCGGGTGTGGCCGGTGACTACGATGCGACGCCGGGTGCCTTTGGCGGTGGTTCCCGCCTCAATGGCGGCGATCCACTTGCCGTCGCCTGCCCTCTGGTAGACCGAGCCTGCGCCTGGCGGCCTTCTTCCTGACATGTGATTTTCCGATCTGGTTAGCCAAACCTGGCTACATTCTGGCTATAGCCTAGCATCCGATTGTGGGCCTGACCTGCGCAAACGTCCAGGTCAGAATGCCATAAAATCACTCTAGTAAAGCGAGGGTCATCGGTTCGAATCCGATAGGCGGCTCAAGCCCTTCTTTGCCGTGCGGCGGACGCGGTTACTCGCCCCAGGGGGTCATGGCGGCCAGCAGGCCCAAATCCGGCAGGTCTGCGAGGGCGATGATTCCCTGTTGGAGCATGCCGATACCTACCAGCATGCCGAGGTTGCCGCCGAAGGCCGTCAGGTACCACCTCCCTGCCAGCTCGGCCGCGTCGGCGAGCAGTAGATGGGTCTCGCCGTTGACGGTGAACACCGCCACCACCGCCGCCATCTCCGCGGCGCCATGCACCGTTGCCATGCGGTCGATGAGGTCTTGGTTGGCGGCGCTTCCGAAATGCTCGGTGATGTCGCCAGGTGCCACGAATCCCAGGATCTTAATGGTCGACAGATCGATAGCCTCCAGGTCGGCGGCCAGCGTTTCCGCGAAGGTGGCCGCCTCGTCGTCGTCGGCAAACATGGTGGCGCTGCCAGGCATCAGCAGAGGGTCCGCCAGGTAAAGCCGTTGTAGCAGTGCGAACTGGGCGACCTGTCCGCGGTGAAGGGCGGTGTTAAGTTCGCGAGCGAGGGAGTCAGTGTCTGGCAAGGGAGCAGTTTGGTTCATGGTGAAGAATCGCGCCCTCTGCAGGGCGGCGACATAGTTGTAGTGCTCCACGGTGGCGGCGCTGCCAAAGGTGGCCAGCATCGCGTCCAGATCACCATCCCGCATCCCCTCCAGGTACGCGGCCAGCGCCGCCTCGGGGGAATCAAACCCTCCGGTGGTAGCGGCGCCGGGGGGAGGACCGGCCCCGTCGGCGGCGCAGCCGGCCATCAACAGCAGTCCAAACAGGGCGAGGGAGGCGGCGATCCGGTGGCGCATCGGGAGACCCTATCGGCTGCCGGGGGAGCGACCTGCGCGCCGCACACCAAGGCTCGCCTCGTCCGCCCATCGTGAAGCGTGCCCCCTGCGTCCTGCTTCCTTCCAGCGGCCCCCTTCCTTGCTGCGCTGGAGTCGGCCCTGACCTACGGTGGCGTAAGGGACCGGGCGCGCCAAGTGGGAGACAGGGCACCCGTCCACCCAGCACAATCATCGCTGTGAGCAGCGAAATGTCCGTCCTGTCCGTTTCCTCTAGCCCCCTTACGCGCTGGCGCAAGTACGTCGCGATCGGCGACTCGTTCACCGAGGGCATGTGCGACCCCTACCCCCTGGAAGGTGGGCTCCCCGGCACCGACGACGGCCTTCAGCGAGGCTGGGCCGACCGCCTAGCCGATGAACTGTCTGCCCGCCGCGTGGCGGCCGGCCTCGACAAGCTGGAGTACTCCAACCTGGCCATCCGCGGCCGCAAGCTCGAGCCGATCCTGGGCGCCCAGCTGCCCCGCGCCCTCGACATGCAGCCTGACCTGATCTCGATTGTCGGCGGCGGCAACGACATCCTGCGCGCCGGCTCAGACATCGACGAACTGCTCAACCAGCTCGAGGAGGCGGTCTCCGCCGCCCAGGCGGCGGGAGCGGACGTGCTGCTCGCCACCGGCTTCAAGGCGGGAGGGGGGCTGGCCTGGACCCGCTCGCGCACCGGCCAGTTCAACTCGGGGATCTACACCATCGCCCGCCGGGCCGGAGTGCCCGTGATGGACATGTGGGGAATGCGCTCCCTGTACGACTGGCGCATGTGGGCCCCCGACCGCCTCCACCTCACCGCCGAAGGACACCGGCGCATACACAACCTTGCCCTCGAGGCGCTGGGCCTGGAACCGACCGACCGCGACTACGACGTCCCCCTGCCCCAGCTGGACCCCTTGCCGCTGGTCGAGAAGGTCAGGCTGGAGGCCGAATGGACCAAGGAGCATGTGGCGCCCTGGATCAAGCGCCGCCTGCGCGGCCAAAGCTCCGGCGACGGACGCACGGAGAAGTGGCCGGCCCCGACCCCCTGGCCCGTCGGCGCTCGCCCTGAGTAGCCGGCGCGGGGTAGCCGGCGCGGGGTAGGCGGTACGGGGTAGCCGGCGCTGAGTAGGTGGCGCGGGTGGCGGTCCGAATCGAGGGCAGGCCGGGCCAGGTTGCGTCCTTCCCGCACGACGACGCCCTAGGATTGTCTCCATGTCCGCAGCCCCTGCCGCGCTGGCCGTCGAGACGCCGGCCATCAGCGAACGCGACCAAGCGATCCTCACCCTCGAGCGGCAATGGTGGAAGTACGCCGGCGCCAAGGAGCAGGCGATCAAGGACCTCTTTGGGCTCACGCCGGTGCGCTACTACCAGGTGCTTAACGCCCTGATCGACACCGAGGCCGCCCTGCAGGCAGACCCGATGCTGGTCAAGCGTCTGCGCCGCCAGCGCACTACACGCCAGCGCGAACGCTCGCAGCGACGGCTCTCCCCCCTGGCCGCAGGAGATGCGGCTACCCTGTTACGGTGAGCCGCAACTACGACTACGCCCCGGACGAGTTTGACCTCCGTGAGGCCGGCGAAGTTCCCGTCGGGGTACACCGCACCCCACCCCCGAAGTGGAAGGCCATGCTGCCATTCTTGCTGGTGATTGTGATCGCCGCCGCAGTGGGCATCGGCGGGGCGCTCTATCTGTCACGCGGCTTTGGCGACGAGGAGCCGACGGCGACGGCCCCCGCCGACCCCGACGAGACGGGCGAAGAGCCCGCCCCAGAAACTCCCGCCGCCCCCTGCCCCTGGGATGGGAACCTGACCGTCGAGGACCTCGCCTGCGTGGAGCCCGCCCCCGAGCCGGTGGTCGACTACTCCCTGACCGTTCGCGTGCTCAACAACGCCGGCATCACCGGCGAGGCGGGACGCGGACGCGACGGCCTGATCGAGGCCGGCTTCGCCAGTGCCAGCGCCGGCGACGTCACGGGGGGCGACGCCCTTCATAAGTGCGCCATGGAGGTTTGCCCTAACCGTCTTGGGAACTGCAAACCATGACTTGCCTGTAATAAATCCCTCCGTAAGGTCATTTGCACCGGCTGTACCGAACGCGCCTACACAGCCGTATATGGTGCTGTGGGAATCGCCGCCTATGCAAAGGCTCCCAGGGTAGGCATGGCCGTTTTCTATCATGAGTATGTGCACATTCCCTGTCCCAACGTCGTAAAGATTCCTGATATTGTATTTCTTTGCTAATTTGCGGCTTACCGCCGCAGCCTGAGCCGTATCTTTATGTTTCATCCGAAAAATTTGAGCGGGATATGATATATTTAAAAGATAATGGATATAACACTATTTTCCCCGAAGAAATGTTCGGCGCAGATGAGAAAAGCGTTGTTATAACCTTCGATGACGGGTATGAGGATAACTATAAAAATGCTTTTCCTATATTAAAAGACCACGGAATTAAGGCGACGATTTTTCTTATATCGAATAAAATCGGCGAAGAGAATATGCTGAATAAAGAGCAGATTAGGGAAA
>WRIF01000170.1 GCA_009782865.1 Promicromonosporaceae bacterium | reverse complement strand
CGCAGCCGGCCAGGCGATGGGCGCCCGCCGGACGGGCCGGAAGCCACGGGGCAGGACGACGGGAGAGAGGATCGCCTCGCTGGCGCTGACCGCACTGATGGTCGCCGCCGTGGTGCTGGCCGCTGCGGTCACCCTCGTTCCCCGCGTCGTCGGCGCGGTGCCGCTCACGGTGCTGACCGGTTCGATGCAGCCTGGCATCCGGCCGGGCGACGTGGTGGTCTCCCGCCCGGTCAACCCGGCGGACCTGAGCGTGGGTGACGTGATCACCTTCCAGCCGACCTCGGGTGATCCGACGCTCGTCACGCATCGAATCGTCGCGCTCAACCTGGTGGGCGGCGAACTGGAGACGATCATCACCCGGGGCGACGCCAACGGGGCAAACGACCCGCCCCTAGTGCCCGAGCAGGTGATGGGGCGCGTGCTCTACTCGGTCCCCCTCGTCGGTCGGTTGAGCGTTGGCACGGCCGCCGTCAGCGGCCTGAGCCTCGCCGGCGTCGCCCTCATCGGCTACGCCCTGTGGGTGCTGCTGAAACCCGTCCCAACTTCCGCCGAGGAGCTTGGCCATGCCTAAACCTGTTCTGCTGACGGCCGTCGCCGGCGCCCTGCTGCTGGCCGGGGGCGCCGGTGCGGGCGCCGCGGGCGCTCCCGCCGCCGCGTTCGCCTATGACGAGTTGGTCGAGGTGACGATCACCTGGGACGGCACCGACTCTTCTACCGAGTTCGCGGTGAACCTGTTCGGTGAGGACGGGCTCATCCTGGTGCCCGGTGGGGGGCGCACCACCCGCCTGCGCGTCTTCAACGACGGCCCCACGGACGGCCTGCTTACCGCCTCGCTCATCGAGACGGCAATCTTCCAGGCGGAAAACGCAGGCGACGACGTCCACGACTTCTTGGCTATCGGCGGCTTCACCGCCACCGACCTGGCTGGGGGCGATCAGGTGGTGGCCTCCGGCATCGCGGTGGCGGCCGGAGCGTTCGTCGACCTCGACCTAACCGTCGCCCTGCCGGCAGCCGTCACGGGGGTGACCTCCGGCAACGCTGGCCTGGCGCACATCGGCCCACAGTCCGCACAGTTCCGCGTGCGCCTCGACCTGACCGGCGAACTGCCAGAGGACGGCGGGCAGGACCAATGCCTGGACGGCTACCAGCGCAACGAGGCCGGTGAATGCGTGCCGGTCGACGGGGGCGAGGGCCGCTGCCCGGACGGCCACGTTCGCGATGACGACGGCGAATGCGTGCCGGTCGGTGGCGGCGACAATAATGGCGGTGGTGGCGACGAGAACCTTCGCCCCGCCGTGCCGCGGCTACCCGTGACCGGTGGCGGACTGGCCGCCCTATCCGGCGCCGTCGCCCTGACAGGCGCCGGGGTACTCAGCCTCGTCGCCGGCAGGCGCCGCCGTGGCCGCCGCGCGGGAAGCCCTGCTTGATAGCGCTCACGCCAAACCCGGTCTCACCCGACGAAGTTCTTCGCTTCGCTCCGATACTTCGCGGGGACCCCGAACTGGCGGCTTGGCTCCGCTTCCGGTTTGACTATCCGCGCAGGGCTTCCCGCGTGGCGGCCGGGTTGGCGCGACGGCTTCCCCAACGATCTAGACGGCGGGGCTGTCGGTTTCCGCCCGGCGGCGCTTGGCGCCGAGCTTGAGGAAGAGTCCGCCGGTCAGGGCACCGGTACCGAGGAGGAGCACGCCGGCGATGGTGGCACCGGTGACCGGCAGGTCAGGGCGTCCACCCACGTTCCCACCCCCGGGCGGAGTGGGGCTCGGCGAGGGCGTCGGGCTGGCCTCTGGGGTGGGGGTCGGGTCGGGAGTGGGCGGCACGATCACCGTCTCATCATTGTTGGTGTAGACGACACCGGCGTCAACGAACACCCAATCCCGGGCAATCAACTGCACCGGGTCGGCGTAACCGGTCTCCGGGTCGGCGTCTGAGTCCAGGCCCGGAAGCGTGAACTCAAAATACTCCCCGCCATTGTTGATCGGGTCCAGGTCAAAACGCACAATCTTGACATCGACAGGCAGGTAGGTGAACTCCCACCACCCCTCTTCATCGGTGTAGGTCACCCCGACCACCGCCCGCGCGAGCGGAGACTGCCCATTGAACACGGTGACCCGCACGCCCTCGACCGTCTCCTCGCCCTCGTCAAACAGGCCATTGGCATTGGCGTCGTACCAGACCACCCCACCGAGGTGGGCCAGCGGCTCCCCCGCCTTCGGGAACGCCTCCACCTCATAGACCCAACCATCACCAGCAGCATTGGTCTGCGGAATGGTGATGACGAACGGGGCCGAGGCCTCCACCCCGGTGTCCGTGTAGGTGGAGGTCACCAGGAACACCCCCAGGGGGAGGTCGGTGAACACCACCACCCCGCCCACGGTGGCCTCGGCGCGAGCCGGGCCGCGCGGCACTTCGAGCGCCTCGTCCAGGCTCAGGGCGGCGGCCCGCTGCCAGCCGGCGTTCGTCGCCAGGTCCAGGGCCCCACCGGCAGCGTCTTCTGCCAGGTGGTAGACCGTCACCGTCGCCAGATCGGCCGCCGGCGTCCCATCCTGATACAGGCGAGCCACCCGCAACATTCCCAGCTGGCCGGGATCCGGCAGGGCGCGAACAGCCAGCCCGGCAGCGGGCGCTGCGGGCAGGACGGCCACGACGGCGCCTGAGGTGAGGCCCGGGGCGCTCACGGTGGCGAACGCGGCACTGGCGGCAACGGCGGCGGTGAGAAGTTGCTTCAACATGATGGTTACGCCTGGTGGCGTCCCTTCTTACTAGTGTTTGCTTTGCGAGCGGCCGCGTGGCGGGCCGGAGGTCTGGTTCCGCGCGCGGCGGAGTGGGCAGGGGTGAGGGTGCCGCCTGCCGGGGCGGCGGCCGGGGGGCGGAACATCCACCGGCCCGAGGCGCTGGAGACGACAAAGACGGCGGCGATGATCGCGGCCCAGTGGGGGAAGCCGGCGTTCATGGTGGCCTCGTAGGAGTCGAGGTCGAAGCCGCTCGGCGGGGGCACGCGGGTGCCGCGCACCAGCAGCCGG
Organism: Promicromonosporaceae bacterium; assembly: GCA_009782865.1. Classification (GTDB taxonomy): domain Bacteria; phylum Actinomycetota; class Actinomycetes; order Actinomycetales; family Cellulomonadaceae; genus Xylanimonas. The sequence continues at coordinate 1,732 of WRIF01000170.1, read as the reverse complement.
TGGGTGTTGACCCCGGTCGGGGTGCAGGTGAAGAGGGTTACCAGGTCGCGTCCGGGCACGATCTCCAGGTAGTCCTGGTATTCACCCGGTAGGACCACCACTATCTGGTCTACCTCGTAGAAGATGGTCTGCCCGGCGGTGGTCAGGTAGAACAGGTCACCGACCACCAACTGGTCGAGGTCGTTGAACAGGCGCGCGCTCACCCAGCCGGAGTGGGCGGTGATCACCGAATGGGTGTTTAGCCCGCCGACGGGCAGCGAGGTGCCGTACTGGTGGCCAACGGCCCGGTTCAGCACCTCTTCGGAGGTGCCGTGGAACACCGGCAGGGTCACCTCGATGGAGGGGATGGCCACCAGGGAGAGCACCTCCGAGCCCTCGGGACGTAGCAGGTTCCGGTACTCGGGGGTGTGCTCGTCCGTGCGGCCGGCCCGGCCGGCAAACAGCTCGTGGTTGTAGGTGTGGGCGTCGGCCAGGAGCCACTCGGCCTCGCTGGCGGAGAGTTCCTCAAGGGAATGGGTGTGCCGGGCCACCTCACCCGCCTGGGCGTGGATCACAAACCAGTCGGCGACGGTCGGGTACAGGATCAGCGTCGCCCCGCCGGTGAGCAGCAGCGTCCACAGCACCAGCCACGGGTTGAGCCTTCGTTTCGGCCTACGGTTTCTTCTTGTCACTACTACTCACCTCCTTGAGGATATGTTTCCCGCCGCCCGGCCGGGCGTCGAGAGGCTTGCCGCCACTGCGGGTTCAGATGGCGGGTTTTGCCGGTGGCGCGCCCTCAGCGGGCGCGCCACCAGAGGGTTAGGCGGCCTGGTTCCGTGCGCGGCGGGAGTGGGCCGCCTTGAGGGCGACGGCCGCCCCGGCCAGGGCGAGGCCGCCGACGGTCAGGATGGTGGTGCCGGTGCCACCGGTCAGCGGGAGGCGGAACCCGGCGTTGGTGGGGATGTTCTCCACCGTCAACGTGATGGTGGTCGGCGCCCCAGTGGTAAGGACGTGGAACGGGATCGGCTCTGCCAGCAGTTCAAAGCCCTGGGGGGCTTGGACCTCGACCAGCCAGTACGTGTTCCACCCCTCATCGGCCTCGGTGACTGCCTGGCCGTTGGCCCAGTTCGACAGGCGCAGCCCGTTGATGGTGAGCAGGCCGTCCGCGTCGGTGGTCCAGGTGTCTACCTCACCGATGCTCAGGGCGTTGACGCCGGCCCGGGCGTCGGCCTCGGAGGCGAAAACCTGGAAGACCGCGCCGGCCAGGACGTTGTCGTGGTTGGTGTTGTCTACCTTGAGGGCCTGGATACCGCCGAAGCGAGACTCTGGGGTGTTCGAGAGCACCGGGCGGGAGTCGGCGTAGGCCCGGGAGTTGGGGTAGAGGCGAGCCTGGTTGGTGATCACCCCATCGCCCACCTCCACCAGCGTGGTGCGGATGACCACCACGATCCGTACCCCTACCGGCTGAGCGTCGAGGAACGCCCGGCCGGCGGCGGTGAAGTCAATCGTCAGTGTCCCACCGAGCCCCTCGGAGGTAGCGTCCGTGTGGGTGACGGTGAACAGGGACGCCTCGATCGAGGAGTGGGCCCCACCGCCAGGCTGCTCAAGCCAAACCTGCAGCTCGCCGGGGATGAACAGTTCGGGCATCCAAAGCAGGCGCTCATCAAGGACGTCGACGATGCGGAACATCTCGATCGTCTCACCGGGCAGGGCCGGGACGTCGGCGCGGATGATCCACTCGATCGCCTCACCA
>WRIF01000169.1 GCA_009782865.1 Promicromonosporaceae bacterium | reverse complement strand
GGGACGGCCTGAGGGGAGGAGGCGGGGAGGGCGATCACCGGCCGACCGCCCGGCGCAGCCGTCCAAGGAGGGGACGGGCCGCCCGCAGCGGCTTGGTCACCCGCCAGGACAGCGTGCGCCGCATCGCGTCCAGTTCGGCCTGCCAGTGTTCGGCGTCGCCGCGGCTGGCGGCCCGCTCCTGGCAGGCGTCGGGCACCGCGGGCGAGTAGTTGCTTGAGACCCCGATGGCCCACATGTGCAGGGCGGTGCGACGCCAGGTGAGCAGCTGGTCACGCAGCAGGGCAACCTCGTCGGCCTGCTGCTCCATCCTCGATTCGGGCATGGCGAGAGCATACCGGCCGCCCCCGGCGGAACCGGGTAGCTCGCCTCCTAGCGGCGAAGACGACGCCAGGCGCCCGCCAGGTGCGCCCGCGGTGTCCGGCGTTCCAGCCTGCCTCGCAAGGTTTGCAGTTCCTCGGACAGCAGCAGCGCCTTGACGTAGCCGTCGTGGTTCAGGGCGAGCGCCTCGGCCAGGCGGCCCTCGGCCTCGTTCGCACGGGTGAAGTGGTGGTGGTTGGTCTCCAAGATCTCCGCCAGGCGTGTCCGCACCCCTTCCTCTGCGGCGTACTGTTCCTCTAGCCAGGTGACGTACTCCCGGCTGATGCGCAGGGCCCCCTGCAGCACGGCCTCCCGGTCGGCGAGGCCGACCAGGTCCCCTACCGGCCCGCGTTCCCGCGCGGAAACCGGGGGTGGGGCACAGCGCGCGGTCGCGGTGGCGGGGCGGCCCGCCAAGAGGTCGCCCCAGCGCTCGACGAAGGCGTGGCCGGCGTGCAGGCCGGCCCAGGTCCGCACGGCGGAGCGGTCGGCGGTCGAACCCCCCGAACGGTGCCGCACCCGGGCCAGGGGCGCCAGCCACACCTCGCCCGCCCGCTCCCGCAGCCGGAACTGCAGGTCGACATCCTCGTAGTAGGCCGGGGAGTACCTGAGGTCAAAGCCGCCCAGCGCGACGAAGTCCTGGCGGCGCACCAGCAGGGCCGCCCCGGAGCCGTAGTCGATGAGGCGCTCCTGGAGGCAACCGGACTCCTCTGCCGCCTCCACGGTCTCGCCCTGCCCGAAGTGGACCGTGACCGTTCCCCGCAGCATGGCGGCGCCCGCCTCCTGCACCGTCCCGGCATCTGGCCCAGTGTCGTCGCCATTGAGCAGCACGCTGGCCACGGCGGCCGCCCCCCGACGGCGGGCCACCGCCACCAGTTGCTGCAGCCAGTCGGACTCCGGCTGGGCATCGTCGTTGAGGAACACCAGGTATTCGCCGACGGCCGCCTGGGCGCCGACGTTGCAGGCCCACCCAAAGCCGACATTGGCGGGCAGCTCGATCACCTGCGGCGCCGAGGGGTGGCCGCTCGCCGCGGCGACCACCGCGGGGTCGGCGCCGTTGACCACGACGATCACCTCAAAGGCCGGGGCGTCAACCTGGGCCGCGAGGCCGTCCAGGCAAGCCGCCAGCTCGTCTGCCAGGCGCCATGCCGGGATCACGATGGAGGCGACAACGGCGGATTCCCTCATGGGAGAAGGATACGCGCCGCCGCGTCGGCTAAGGTAGCGCCATTCAGTCCCCTAGACACATTCGAGGAACCATGCCCCGCGCGCTAATCACCGGCATCACCGGCCAAGACGGCCTCTACCTGGCTGAACTGCTCCTGTCCAAGGGGTACGAGGTATTCGGCCTGATCCGTGGCCAGAACAACCCGAAGTTGCAAATGGTTGAGCAGACCGTCCCCGGAGTCAAGCTGCTGACCGGCGACCTGACCGACTTCTCCTCGCTGATGCGCGTGCTCAACGTGGCCCAGCCCGACGAGGTGTACAACCTAGGGGCGATCTCGTTTGTGGCCTACTCGTGGGAGAACGCCCAGGTCACCTCGGAGGTGACCGGCATGGGGGTGCTGAACATCCTGGAGGCCGTGCGCATGTGGGCCGGTGATGACCTGTCCAAGGTGCGGTTCTACCAGGCGTCGTCCTCGGAAATGTTTGGTCGCGTCCAGGAGGTCCCGCAGCGCGAGTCCACGCTGCTGTGGCCGCGCTCGCCGTACGGTGTGGCCAAGGTCTACGGCCACTACATGACCATCAACTACCGCGAGTCCTACGGCATGCATGCCTCTAGCGGCATCCTGTTCAACCACGAATCGCCCCGCCGCGGCCCGGAGTTCGTCACCCGCAAGGTCACCCAGGCCGTCGCGCGCATCAAGCTGGGCCTGCAGGAGTTCATCACGCTGGGCAACCTTGACGCCAAGCGCGACTGGGGCTTTGCCGGCGACTACGTCGAGGCGATGTGGCTGATGCTGCAGCAGGAGCAGGCCGACGACTACGTGGTGGCCACCGGCGAGACCAACTCGATCCGCACCCTCCTCGATGAGGCGTTCAGGCATGTGGGCATCGAGGACTGGACCCCGCTGGTCAAGCAGGATCCGCGCTTTATGCGCCCGGCAGAGGTGGACCTGCTGCTCGGTGACCCGTCCAAGGCGGAGAGCGTGCTGGGCTGGAAGCGCAAGGTCGACTTCCCCGCGCTGGTCCAGATGATGGTCGAGTCCGACCTCAAGGAGCAGGCCGACCTCGCTCGCCTGTAGCCGAGGAGAAACCCCATGACTGTCGCCCTGATCACCGGCGTGACCGGCCAAGACGGCTCCTACCTGGCCGAACGCCTGCTCGCGGACGGCGTCGAGGTGCACGGCCTGGTGGTGAACGAGGCCGAGGCTGTGGCCCTGGCCGGCACCCCGGGCCTCACCGCCCACCTCGGTGACCTTTCCAACCCCGAGGGGGTGGCCCGGCTGGTCCGAGACGTCCAGCCCGACGAGATCTACAACCTGGGCGGCATCTCCTCGGTGGCGTTCTCTTGGGCTCAGCCCGTGCTCACCGGCCTGGTCTCCGGCCTGGGGGCCGTCGGCGTGTTCGAGGCCGCCCACCGCCTGCAGGAGGAGACCGGCAGGCGGGTGCGGGTGGTGCAGGCGTCGTCGGCGGAAATCTTCGGCACCCCCGACCGTACCCCGCAGGACGAACTGACCGCGATTCGTCCGGCCTCCCCGTACGGGGCCGCCAAGGCGTATGCCCACCTGTCGGCGGCCACCTACCGCGCCCGCGGCCTGCACGTGGCCACCTGCGTGCTCTACAACCATGAGAGCCCGCGCCGTCCCGATACCTTCGTGACCCGCAAGATCACGCAGGCCGCGGCCCGCATCGCCCACGAAGGGGGCGGCACCATCGCCATGGGCAGCCTCGACCCGCGCCGGGATTGGGGCTGGGCCCCCGACTATGTCGACGCCCTGGTGCGAGCCCTCCGGCACGACGTTCCGGAAGACTTTGTGATCGCCACCGGCGTCACCCACGCCGTCTCCGACTTTGTCGCCGCGGCGTTTGCGCGCGTCGGCATCACCGCCTGGCAGGAACACGTCACGCTGGACGAGAGGTTCGTGCGCCCGGCCGAGGCTGCCGTGCAGGTGGGGGACGCGACCAAGGCCCGGGAGGTGCTCGGCTGGGCGCCCACCGTGGGCTTTGACGAGGTGGTGGGCCGAATGGTCGACCACGACGTCGCGCTGCTGGCTAGATGATCGTCAGGTAGGTTCCAACAGGCAGGCTCCAACCCAAGCGACATGTGAGCCTAGCGGCGGACAAGCGCGAAGGTGTCCCAGCCGTTATTGTTCCAATCTCCCACCAGCACCGAGTCTCCCCCGCGGCCCAGGTCGAAGGTGTGGTCTGCCACGCCGCCGCGCAGGTCATTGTTCACAAACATAGTGATGCCACGCCGCACTGCGAAGGTGTCGCCCCCGCGACCATTGAAGTTACCGGCCAACAGGGCATCGCCCGGCCTGCCAAAGGTGAAGGTCTGATCGGCAGTTCCGCCGCGCAGGGTGTTCATGAGGAAGATTTGATTGCCGCGTCGCACCGCGAAGGTGTCGCTGCCGTTGCCATCCCAGTCGCCGACGATCACCTCATCGCCCGGTCTGCCAAAGGCGAACGACGTCTCCGCCGTGGTGGAGTGCAGGCTGTTCGAGACAAAGAATGTGTTGCCGCGGCGCACGGCAAGAGTGTCGCGTCCATCACCGTTCCAGTCTCCGACAAACAAGTCATCGTAGGGACGGCCGAAGGAGACCACCAGGTCTGCCGGGCCAGCGGCGAGGCTGCGCCGGAAGTGGAACTGGTTGCCGCGCCGCACGGCAAGGCGGTCACCGTCTCCCCACCAGTTGCCGGCAAGGAACTCATCGGTGGCACGTCCGAACCGGAAGGAAGTGTCGGCGTGACCCGCGCGCAGCGTCCCAAAGACAAATACCTCCGGGGCCACAGGAGGGGGCGGAGGCGTGGCGTTGCCGAGCACAAACCAGTCGCTGCGCAACACCGTCGACCCGACCGCCATGCGGAACTGCTGGCCGGTGAGGGTGCGCGCCGAGTTCCCGGAACGGACGACCATCTCCGTGACCCGACCACCGTCGGCGCCCAGGCCATTGCGGCGGGTCACCTCGATGGAGGTGACAGGGCCGACGCCGAGGGCATCTTGAATCTGTCGGTTGGTGAGGGTAGTGGTCCAGGAGTGGTTGGGGTTGTCGACGATGGCGTCTCCGGCGTCAACGACGGCGTTGAACACCCCGCCGGCGGACCAGCCTCCCGTGGAGGCAGAAAACTCGGTGCGCGCCACCGTGCCGTTGGGTTGCCGCAGCACCCAACCCGGCGTGGTGTCGATGGCGCTGTTGGTGCGGTGATCTTCACGGGCGGTGATGGCGCCACTGGCGCCCCGCAGGCCAGC
>WRIF01000168.1 GCA_009782865.1 Promicromonosporaceae bacterium | reverse complement strand
GACGGTGGACGAGAGCAGGGTCCGCGGATGGGGCGACGACATCGTCTCCCTGCGCACCTACGAGCGGCGGGTGCTGTCCGCGTTCGGCGTGCTGCTCAACCTCGGCCGCGAGATGCTGCCCGGCGCCGACTACGACGTCTCGGTGCTCTCCCTGGACCATCCGGCCTGGCAGGGCGCGGTCGACGAGATCCTGCTGCCCGCCTGGCGGGCGATGTTCGAAGCCTCCGCCGAGGACTGGCTGCGTGAGCGTGGCCTGGTCGCCGCGCTGCCGCCGCCGTACGACTACCGCATCTCCGCCGACGGGTTCATGAACGCCGTACGCAACCGGCTCGTGCGGGTAGCGGACCCCGTGTTCGACGTCATGCGCGGCACCCTGAACGCGGCCCGGGCCGACAACCTCGACCAGCGCCAGGTCGCACGCCAGGTCGACGCGCTGCTGCGCTCGACCAACCAGGAGGTGTGGCGCAACCGTGCAGCGACCATCGCCCGCACGGAGGTCTTCGCGGCCCGCAACGCCGGACACCACGCCTCCGCACTGGCCACCGCCCAGGCCCTCGACGTGGCGCCCAGCCAGGTCGCCAAGCGCTGGCGAGCCTCGGCCGACGAGCGCACCCGCGCCACCCACGCCGAGGCCGACCGCACGGTCGTCGTCGGACTCGACACCCCGCTGATCGTCGGCGATGCCCAACTCCAGTTCCCCGGCGACCCCGACGGGCCCGGCCGCGAGGTCATCAACTGCCGCTGCTGGCTGGAGTACCTGATGCCCGGCGACCCCGGCTACCCCGGTTCGCCCTAGCAACCGGCCCCCACCGGCTCGCCTCGGCGGTGGGCTAGGAGCCATGGCGGAGGCGACCTGGACCGGGGTGCTGTGCCCCGAGGGCGTCGAGTCCGGCGACGGCCGGATGTTCGCCGCCGACGGGCTCACCTGGCGCGACCTGCCCATCCCGCTGCGCTGGCAGGAGGCCGACATCGGCGGCCACGACGGCGCCGTGGTGGTGGCCCGCATCGACGAGATCTGGCGCGAGCCCAACGGCGACGGGACCCTCATCAAGGCCAAGGGCGCCTGGCACAACACCGAGGCCGCCCAGGCTGCCCGCGCGCTGTACGACGGCGGGTTCTCCCGCGGCATCTCGGTCGATGTCGACGCAGGCGAGATCGAGTTGGTCGACCCCGAGACCGGCCAGCCCATCGAGGCCGACGGCGACATCCTCGACGACCCGCACGGCGCGGTGCTGATGGTGGTCACCAAGGGCCGCATCGCCGCCGCCACCCTGGTCGCGATCCCCGCCTTCCAGGAGGCCATGGTCACCGAGTCCACGCCCCTGGAGCCGGTCACCGCCTCCGTCCTCACCTTCCACTACAACCCGGCCCAGGCACGGGTCCCCGCGGGCAACCGTGGCGGCGGTCGCTGGCTCGACACCCCCACCGCTGTGGCCCGTTCCCTGTCGCGCCTGACCCTGGGTCGCGACGTCGGGATCGAGGCCACCGATGACCTGGCGGGCTCCCTGGCCGAGCGCCGCGCGAAGGCCTCTGCGATCCTGGCGCGCGAAGGTCGACCGTCCCTGGAGGAGATGGCCGACCGCGTCGGGCAGATGTACGACCTGACCACACCAGCCCAGCGAGAGGCGGGGGCCCGCTGGTACAACGAGGCCAACGGCCTGGCGCGGGAGATGGCGGCCGGGTCGAACGGCCAGGTCTCGGTCGAGCAGGCCGCAGCCGTGATCGCGCACTGCTCGACCCAGACCTTCTGGGACCAGAACGTCGTCATGGCCCGGGCGATCGTCGCGGGCGGCTCCATGGACGACGTCGTCACCGCGGTCAACACCGCCGCCGAGGGCGGGCACATCGCCCGGCGCAGCATGGTCCTGTCCCGCAACGTCGAGAAGGCCCGCTCCGCGCTCGGCACCGCCGACCCGATCGGCACCAACGACACCGGCACCTTCTCCGAGGGCTCCAACAAGACCCGGACCTTCGCCGCCAACATCATGGGCGACCAGGACGGGGTCACCATCGACACCTGGATGTACCGCGTCCTGGGCCAGACCGACGAGATCCGCGGCAAGGTCAAGGGCCTACCGCAGGCCACCCGCAAGGACCAGGTCTACGAGGCGCTGGCCGAGCCGGTCCGCATGGCCGCCGAAGCCCGCGGGATCTCCCCCGCCGAGATGCAGGCCACCACCTGGGGCTGGATGCAGACCGCCTACCGGCCCGAGCGCCAGGGCCACCCGGCCCGGGTCGTCTACACCGACCCCGACGGCGTCGAGCGCGAGTTCCCCGTCGTCCTGCCCGGCACCGCTCCGGCGGCGGTGGCTGCCGCTGCGCTGCCGCTGCCTGACGTCGGCCCGGCGCCGGTCGGCGATGAGGTCGAGTACCTCGACGACGGGCAGGAGATCGACTACTTCCGCGTCCAGGCCTACCGCCTGCTCGGCATCGACGTCAGCACCGATCCGGTCACCGCAGGTGCGCTGCTGCGGTTCTACAACGAGCGCCAGGCCCGCATCCCGCGCGGCAACACCGCGGGTGGGCAGTGGATGGACACCCCGACCACCGTGGGCGGCTCGCTCTCGGATGCCATCGCAGGCTTCATCTCCGGCCGTGGCGGCGGCCCGGATGCAGGCTCCGGTGGCGAGGCGGACCGGCCCGAGACGCCCACGGTCAACACGCTGGCGCGGGCCGCGATCGAGGGCGGGTTCACCGTCCGCACCAACGACCTGACCAACGTCGCCCACGGCTTCGCTGTCGCCCGTTCCGGCTCCTCCTCGATCCGGCCTGCGACCACCCAGTCCGATGCCGCCGACCAGATCCTGGGCTACCTGCGCGAGCACCCTGACGCGCCGAACATCGGCGGCTGGATGGACACCGAGCACCACGAGATCTGCCTCGATGTCGTCGACATCGTCGCCGACCGCGACGAGGCGATCCGGCGCGGTCGGGAGCAGAATCAGATCGCCATCTTCGACCTCGATGCCCTTGAAGAGATCTCCACGGGAGGAACCGGTGACCAGCCAACCGAACGAGCCGCAGCAGCCGGAGCCGCCGACGCCTACCGGCACCGCGCCGCTCCTCGCGGAAGTCCCGGCCAACTGGGCCGACATGTCGCCCGAGGAGCAGCGCGCGTGGGCGATGGACATGGCCGCCACGATGGGCTTCCCCGAGAGCACCGAGCCGCCCGCCGAGCCGACCGAGTAGGAGCCTTCGCCTACAACCCGGCCCAGGCCCGTATCCCCCGCGGCAACCGTGGCGGCGGGCAGTGGATCGACACCCCTGGCGGTGCCGTCCGTGGCGACCTGGTCGCAGCGCGCGATGCCTTCGGCGGCACCGGCGGTGATGGCGATGGGGGCGGCGCCGGTGGCGGCGATGGGGAACTGCGCGAGCGGCTGGCCGGGCCGATCTCCGAGGGCGCTCGCGAGGACTTCGCCCAGTCCGACTGCTCGGCCAGCGATCACCTGGTCCACGCCGAGGATGGCTCGGTCACCTTCAGCGCCGACCGTGTCGCCCAGCACGAGCAGATGGTCGCCCAGCGCTTCGAAGGCACGGCCCCGGCCGAGGGCCGCGGTCGGTTCAACCTGCTCGGCGGCGGCCCGGCCGCGGGCAAGTCGGTGTTCGTGCGCGAGAACCCCGATGAGTTCGCGGGCATGGCCACGATCAACGCCGACGACTACAAGATGGGCGAGGCTGGCACGGGCCTGGTCGACATCACCGACATCCCGGCCGGACGCAAGCCCGCGGCCTGGACGCACGAGGAGTCGTCCTACCTGGCCAAGGAGTCCCTGGAGCACGGGTACGCCAACAACATCTCGATGACCCTGGACGGCACCGGCGACAACACCGCATCGTCGGTGCGCAGCAAGATGCAGCAGGCTCGCGATGCGGGGTACGAGGTCCACGGCTACTACGTCACCTGCCCCACCGACGTCGCCATCGCGCGGGCCGCCCAGCGCGAGGCCGCGACCGGCCGCGGGGTCGCCGAGGAGGTCGTGCGCAAGACCCACGACCGCGTTTCTCAGGTCTTCCCGCGCGTGGCCAACGACTTCGACACCGTCCGGCTGGTCGATACCGAGACCAACACCCTGATCGGCGAGAAGCGAGCCGGTGGCACGTTCACGGTCTACGACTCCGAGGGCTGGAGCCGGTTCCTGGCCAAGGCCACCGAGCACGACCCCGACACCGACGCCGGACCCGTGCCCACCTTCCCCACCGCGCCACCTCCCGCGGCATAACCCGGCCCCGCCGTGTGTTATACAGATGGAAGGAGGTGTAGATGCAATGGTTCTAGGAACGACAGCGATCTCCTCGATCGCGGCTGCCATCGCCAACGGCGGCACCAAGGAGCAGAGTCGCTACAAGGACGACCCCGAGTTCGACCAGACCTGGGACACGCTGGCTGAGCAGATCGCCGCGATGCCCCCCGGCGTCGACCTGATCCTGCCCGACTTCGACTACATCCGGGACCGTCTCGACGACGTCGAGGCGGTCGTGCTCACGCACGGGCACGAGGACCACATCGGCGCCGTGCCGTACCTGCTGCGGCTCAAGCGCGACATCCCCCTGCTGGGTTCCCAGCTGACCCTCGCGTTCGTCGAGGCGAAGCTCAAGGAGCACCGCATCACGCCGATCACGCTCGCGGTCAAGGAGGGGCAGACCGAGAAGCTCGGCCCCTTCGAGCTCGAGTTCGTCGCCGTCAACCACTCCATCCCCGACGCGCTCGCCGTCGCCGTCACCACCGGCGCCGGCACGGTGCTGCACACCGGCGACTTCAAGATGGACCAGCTGCCGCTCG
>WRIF01000167.1 GCA_009782865.1 Promicromonosporaceae bacterium | reverse complement strand
CTCTTGAGGTGTCCCAGTTGGACAGGTCCAGCGAAGGCAGGCGACTGCTCCGGAACATATGGCTCATGTTGGTCACCCTAGAGGTGTCCCAGTTGGACAGGCCCAGCGGGGCCAATCCGCTAGTGCCAAAAAACATGCTGCTCATGTTGGTAACGTTTGAGGTGTCAAAACCGGAAACATCCAGCGAAGTCAACCCGGAGAGGGCTTGGAACATGGCGCTCATGTTGGTGACGTTTGAGGTGTCAAAACCGGAAACATCCAGCGAAGTCAATCCGCTGTTTCCCCGGAACATGTCGACCATACTTCTCGTGTTCGAAGTGTCAAGGTAGTCGAGACCGCTGATGCTCAAAATACGGGTGCTGGCAAAGAAGAAATTCATGTTTGCGGCAGCGGTCACCGGGGCAGTGAAGACGACGTCATATGTCCCCGCGTGAAGGCGCCACGGTAGGTTTGCGACAGCCGCATCCGACGAGGACGCGGCACCACTAACGTTGCCTGCGCCGATCTCTAGGCGGCCGTCACTGTAGATGGTCCAGGGAGCACCACCAGGTGTCATGAAGTAGCCGGTGTGGAGCGCGGTGGCCATGGGAGCGGCCTCGACGTAGCCCGCGCCTGCCGCCGCCGTCGCCTCCAGGCCAACTTCCGCGACCAGAAGGGGGGCTTCGGTCGAAACATCGGCGCCGCCGCCAGCGAGGGCCGGGGCGACCAGGGTGACCGCCAGGGCGGCGGCCAGGGTGCCGCCCAGCCAGGTACGCAGGTTGCGCCGCTTGCGAGCGGCAGCCACCCGCAGTGCCTTGCGTCTAGGGTACATAACGGACATGGTGTCACTCACTTTCTCCCGGCCTGCCTGGTGACAGTGCGGGCATCGAGCAGTTTTTGGGGTCAACAAATCCCGCCCTTGGGTTCGGGGAACCGGCCGCGACCAGTGCGTGTTTTCACGGGTGCGATCTACGGTTATTAGACACCATGCCCAGGAAATACGGCCAGCCAGCGACGGCCTCCCGACGTCATTGCCTCGTGCTTTTGGCGCCACTTGATCTCATGCCAGGTACGCCCGCCCTGGCTAGATCAGGGACGCACCTACCCGGATAGGGTCATTTGTACTGTTCGGGCGTGCCGCTTGCCGTCCTTGAGCGCGCGCCCTCCTGGCGCAAGACGATCCCGCTCGCGACGCCCTGCGGCCCGGTGGCACACCAATCACCGTTCTCGGCTACACCGCCGAGACGGTGCTGGCCGAGAAGATTGTCACCGCGCTCACGCTGGGAGACTTCTCCACCAGAGTCCGCGACTGGGGCGACATCTACGTGGTCTCGCGCTCGCACGACTTCGACGGACAGGCCCTGCGCGCCGCCGCATCCAGAATGTTGGAATAGCTGGTATCGCCCGACGTGGCGGCCGCATAGGCGGCTAGCCAGGCCCGGAGTGCGGCGGGATGGCGCACTCGGGCGCCAGCCGATCCCGCCAACAAAAGGCGCCCTCCTGATCGGTCCGCGTCTACGGCACGCTTAACCGCATCCCAAACCGCTGGAACCAGTTGCCATCCGCGTCACATGTTTGGGCATCTCGCCACACTCGTACCGCGCAACTGGCCACGTTTGAATCAAGCATCTCGCCACGCTTTTGGCGCGCAACTGGCCACATTGAGCCACGTGCCCGGCGGCTAGGACAGAGACTTCCGAACGGCATCGGCGGTGGTCGGCGGCAGGTAGGAGAAGTTGGACTTCACCTCGGCCCCGGTGGCCCGGGCGGCGGCCAACACATCCTTCAAGGCCACCCCCAGCTCCTTGGCGAGCACGGGAGCCTGGATGGAGCCCGGCTCGCGCTCGACGGGAGCCTTGGCGGCGGCCTTCGTTGCAGGCTTGCCGGCCGCTGACTTCTTCGGGGCAGCCTTCTTCGGGGCCGTCGTCGCGGCCCGTCGTCCCCGCTTGGGGGCCGGCCCGGCGGCACGCTTGGCCGCCAGCAGGTCCACCGCCTGCTCGAAGGTGATGCCCTCCACCGTCATCTCGCGCGGCAGGGTGCGGTTGGTCTCGCCATCGGTGACGTACGCCCCGAAGCGGCCGTCCTTGATGGTGATCGGGCGCTCGGAGTTCGGATCGACGCCCAGCTCCCGCAGGGGGGCCGCGGCGGCGGCCCGCCCGCGCTGCTTCGGCTGGGCGTAGATGGCGGCGGCCTCGTCCAGCGTGATCGTCAGCAGCTGCTCTTCGGTCGGCAGCGTCCGCGAGTCCGTACCCTTCTTCAGGTATGGCCCATAGCGGCCGTTTTGCGCGGTGATCTCCTCGCCGTCGAGCACGCCGACCGTGCGCGGCAGGGACAGCAGGCTGAGCGCCTGCTCGAGGGTCACCGTCTCCAGCGACATGTTCTTGAACAGCGAGCCGGTCCGGGGCTTCGGGGCGGCGGCCAGGGCGCGCTTCTTGGCGGCGGCCGAGAGGGAGGGGTCCAGTTCCACCTCAGGCAGCACCTCGGTGACGTACGGCCCATAGCGGCCCGCCCTCGCGATGATCGCATGCCCGCTGGCCGGGTCCACCCCGAGTTCTCGTCCGTCGTCACTGCCGGCGGCGAGCAGCTCGCGCGCCCGCTGCACCGTCAACTCGTCGGGGTTAAGGTCCTCAGGGATCGAGGCCCGCGGCGGGGCCTGCCCTTCGGCCGCCGGCGCCGCCAGGTCCTCCACGTAGGGGCCGTACCGTCCCACGCGCACCCGCAGGCCGTCGCCCAGCTCCACGGAGTTGACGGCCACCGCGTCGATGTCCGGCAGGTGGTCGACGCGATCCTTGAGGCCTCGCCGGTCGGGCCGCTCGGAGCCGTCACCAAAGTAAAACACCGACAGCCATTGGCCGCGATCCCGCACCCCGGCGGCGATCTCGTCCAGGTCGCCCTCCATCTTGGCGGTAAAGCCGTAGTCAACCAGCCAATCGAAGTGCTGTTCCATGAGCGCCGTCACCGCAAACGCCAGCCAGGTGGGCACCAGCGCCTGCCCCGAGGTGCGCACATATCCGCGATCCTGCACGGTGGAGATGGTGGCGGCGTAGGTTGACGGCCGGCCAATCCCCAACTCTTCGAGGGTCCGCACCAGCGAGGCCTCGGTGTAGCGGGCCGGGGGGGTGGTCGCGTGGCCGTCGGCGCTAAGCGCGGACGACGCCAACGCCTCCTGCTCGGCCATCTGCGGCAGCCGCGATTCCTTGACTCCGGCGCCCCCCTCGTCGACACCCTCCTCGTAGGCGGCCAGGAAGCCGCGGAAGGTGATCACGGTGCCGGCGGCGGAGAAGGTGGCCAACTCCCCGGCCAGCGGGCCGGCCAGCGTTCCAGCCGCCGGGCCGAGCGTGGCTCCCACCCGCACCGAGGCGGTCGAACCCTTGGCGTCGGCCATCTGGGAGGCGACGGTCCGCTTCCAGATGAGGTCATAGAGCTTCAGTTGGTCCGCCGAGAGTTCGGTGGCCACGGAGGCGGGCGTGCGGAACGTCTCGCCGGACGGGCGGATGGCCTCGTGAGCCTCCTGCGCCCCGGCGCTCTTGGGGGCGTAAAGGCGCGGCGCCGACGGCACCGAGCCAGCGCCATAGAGCTCGACGGCCTGTGCCCGCGCCGCCGAGATCGCCTCCGCCGAGAGCGAGGGCGAGTCGGTACGCATGTAGGTGATGTAGCCGTTCTCGTAGAGCGACTGCGCCACCCGCATGGCCGCGCGGGCGTTCATCCGCAACTTCCGGCCCGCCTCCTGCTGCAGCGTGGAGGTGGTGAAGGGGGCGGCGGGCTTGCGCGAGTACGGCTTGGTCTCCAACGAGCGCACGATGAACTCGGCACCGTCCAGCCCGGCCACCACCGCGCGGGCCTCTTCCTCGGACAGGGGCCGCACCCCGGTCCGCACCTTGAGCCTCCCCTGCTGATCGAAATCGCGGCCTGTTGCCACCCGATCCGCCCCGATCCCGATCAGGCGGGCCTCAAACCCCACCCCCGCATCCGGGCCAGAAACGGGGGCCAGCGAGGCCAGCACGTCCCAGTATGCGGCGGAGACAAACGCCATCCGCTCCCGCTCGCGTTGGACCACCAGCCGGGTGGCCACCGACTGGACACGCCCGGCCGAGGCCCCCTGGCGCACCTTGCGCCACAGCACCGGCGAGACCTCGTAGCCGTACAGGCGGTCCAAGATGCGGCGGGTCTCCTGCGCATCCACCAACGCCGTGTTGAGGGTTCGCGTGTTTTGCAGGGCCTCGGTGATCGCCTTCTTGGTGATCTCGTGGAACACCATCCGCTTGACGGGCACCTTGGGCTTGAGGGTCTCCAGCAGGTGCCAGGCGATCGCCTCCCCCTCCCGGTCCTCATCGGTGGCCAGGAAGAGTTCGTCGGCCTGCTTGAGGGCGGCCTTCAACTCGCGGATGGTCGCCTTCTTGTCGGCGGCCACCTCGTAGTAGGGAGCAAAGCCGTGATCGACGTCCACCGCAAACTTGCCAAACGGCCCCTTCTTCATCTCCGGGGGCAGGTCACGCGGCTGCGGCAGGTCGCGCACATGCCCAACGGAGGCCATCACCTGGTAGTCGCTACCCAGGTAGCCGGCTATCTTGCGGGCCTTGGTGGGCGACTCAACGATCACCAGCTTCATCGCGCGGGGACTCCCTCAAAAATCGGAAACGTGAACATACCTAGTGGCGCACCCTACGCCACAATGGCGCCCCTTGGCTTGCCGGGCCCGTCCCCGCGGGGCCCCCCGCCCGGCCCCGGGGGGGGGGGGGGGGGCCGCCCCCAGGGCCGCAGCCCCGCGGAGGGGGGGGCGGGGGGGGCCCCCAAACCGACCAGGGGGGCGGG
>WRIF01000166.1 GCA_009782865.1 Promicromonosporaceae bacterium | reverse complement strand
CATGCGAATCGCCTCCTTTGTAATGCATCATACCTTACCAAGTTCGATGACGGAGCCTCTCAGGCGACCCGCGTCCTGCGTGGCCAACGGGGCCTGTCGTTAGGATGGCCGCATGACAGACCAGCCTCTGCGCAACGAGACTGTGGTACTTGTCGATCCGGCCACCTTGGTGCCCGCCGAACTGCTGGCGCTGTACGAGGCGGTCGGCTGGACCGCCTACCTGCGCGACCCGGAATCGCTGCGCCGCGCGCTAGCGAACTCACATCGCGTGGCGGCAGCCTTCGTCGACGGCCGCCTGGTGGGCACGGCCCGCACCATCTCCGACGGCGAGTCGATCATTTACCTGCAAGACGTGCTGATCCATCCCGACCACCAGCGCAGGGGGCTCGGCCGTCGCCTGATCGCCGTCCTGTTCGACTCCTACGAGGGCTTTGTCGGGCAGCGGGTGCTGCTCACCGACTCCGAACCCGGACAGCGGGCCTTCTACGAGGCGGTAGGGATGACCGAGGTGCACGACATCGATCCGCCACTGCGCGCCTTTTGGCAACTTGCTAAGCCTTGATCATTGAGGTGGCGGCGCGCAAAATGACTTCGCGCGCGGACCAGCATGGGGCTAGATTGAGGACATGACCGACAAGAAGAAGCACCCCTCCCCCAGCCAGGATGCCAAGGATCGCTTCAAGGCCGCGCTCGACGCCAAGAACCAGCGGGCCAAGGGCGCCCATGACGAGGGCGGCATCGAGGGCGGGCAGAGCGCCACCAAGGGGCCGCAGAACGCCTCCTCCGGCCCGCAGTTCTTCCGCCGCAAGGCCGGCGGCTGACCCTGCAAGCACAACTAGAGTCTGCAACGTGACCTCAGTACTTTTCGTCTGCATCCACAACGCTGGCCGTTCGCAGATGGCGGCCGGGTTCGCCCGCGCCCTCGGCGGAGAGGCCGTCGTCGTCCGCTCCGCCGGCTCGGCACCCGCCGCTGCCGTGAACCCCGTCGCCGTCCAGGCGATGGCCGAGGTCGGCATCGACATCACCGGTGCCACACCCCAGGCCCTCACCACGGAGGCGGTCGAGGCCTCGGATGCCGTGATCACCATGGGCTGCGGCGATGTCTGTCCCATCTTCCCCGGCATTCACTACGACGACTGGCAGCTCCCCGACCCGGCCGGGCAGGGAATCGAAGCCGTGCGGCCCATCCGCGACGAGATCGAACGGCGAGTCCGCGATCTGCTGACAGGTCTCAACGTCGCGCCTAAGCCCTAACCTGTCGTCCCTACCTGACCGCCTACCGACAGGCCGACCGTCAAGGGGGCGACACTTGACGCCAGCACCGTTGACAACCGGCCGCGGCCAGGAGAAAGATTCCCGCCATGCTGAACCGCGTCACCGCCCACCCGATGTGTACCTCGGGTGGCGTTCGCATGCCCGATAGTCCGTAGGCAAACCGGACCCGGGATCACCCAGGCCGACCGTCGCCCCTCTCCGCGCGGTCGGCCTTTTGTTTGCTGCGACCGCACCCACAGCCTCTGCCCCCGACGCCGTCTCGGCCCGCCTGCGCCGCGCGTCCCCCCGCAAACGAAAGCCCTTGTAATCATGAAGCTCCTCAAGTCCCTCCCCTTCCGCCTGCTGTTGGCGATGGTCCTCGGCGTCGCCGTAGGCCTAATCGCCAATGAGGCAACCATCAACGTGGTCCAGTCGGTCCGCCATCTGAGTGCCCAGGTAATCTTCTTTGCCGTCCCGCTGATCATCCTGGGATTTGTGGCCCCGGCCATCTCCCGGATGGGGCGCCGCGCCTCGCGGCTGCTCGGCCTGTCCGTGACCGTGGGCTACCTCTCGGCCGTCGGCGCCGCCGCCCTGGCCGCCCTAGTCGCCTACCTGGTTATCCCGAACCTGTCACTGCCGCAGGCCGGCGCCGATCTGCGCGCCCTGCCCGAGATGATCTTTGAGCTCAACATCCCGCCGATCCTGCCGACCATGAGCGCCCTGGCCCTCGCCCTGGTGATCGGGCTCGGGGTAGCCAGCACGCGCGCCCGACAACTCACCGATGGACTCGAAGAGTTCCACCGCATCGTGCTCGGCCTGGTCCGCAAGGTGGTCATTCCGGTGCTACCGGTGTTCATCGCCGCCGTCTTCGCCCAGCTGGCCTTCCGCGGCCTGCTCACCGAGCAGCTGCCGATCTTCGCCCTGGCCGTCGTGGCCATCATCGTCATCCAGCTGGCCTGGATCGTCGTGCTCTACCTCGCCGTCACGCCGTACTCTCGCCGCAGCCCGTGGCAGATCGTCCGCCACTACGGGGCCCCCTACCTGACCGCCATCGGCACCCAGTCCTCGGCCGCCACCCTCGGCGTCGCCCACGAGGCGGCCTCCGCCTCCAAGGTCCTCGACCGCAAGGCCGTCGACTTCGGGGTTCCGCTGCTGGCACACATGCACATGCCCGGATCGACCATCGCGATCACCTTCCTGGCGCTGACGGTTTCCCAGGTAATCACCGGCTCGCTGCCCGGGCTTGGCACCATCGCGCTGTTTGTCGCCCTGCTGGGCGTGTTCGCCGTGTCCGCCCCCGGCGTGCCCGGCGGCACCCTGATGGCCTCCCTGGGCCTGATCGGCGCCGTGCTCGGCCTGGACGACGTTGCCACCGGGCTGATGCTGGCAATCTTCGCCCTCCAAGACTCCTTCGGCACCGCCACCAACATCGCCGCGGACGGCCCGCTGCTAGGCCTACTCACCCGCTGGCGCCTGTCCCGCCGGCCGGGCGACGATTCCCCCACCGAGGCGCCAGAACTGGTGGAGCCCGAGAGGCAGCTGGTGGGTTCGACGGCCTAGCGCTTGCGCTGCCAGTCCGCCTCGACGCCGTAGGGGGCAAAGCCGCAGGCCATCGAGATGGCGAGGGCCGGGGCGTTCTCCTGCGCATTCCAGGTCAGCACGCGACGCATGGTCGGCACCGCGGCCAGCAGGCGCAGCAGGCCCTCGGAGAGCACCAGCAGCCCCAGACGATGGCCGCGATGACCGGGGAGCACCAGCATGTCGCCCTGCCAACCGGAGATCGCGTTGGCATTGCCAACCACCTCGGTGAAGGCGACCAGGCGCTCGGTTGGCTGTCCCTTCGGCGGGGGCGCGTCCCCGACGTATTCGACGGCGATGAAGAACACGCGGGAGCCGTCATCTACCAGGTCGTCAAGGTACTCGGCCAGACGCGCCTCGTCCCACGGCTCCTCGAACGAATCGATCTCACCGGAGGGAATCTCGGTGCTCTGCGCCTGGAAGAGGGCGGCGATGTCCGCACGGAACTCGTCCGGCACCACGCGCGGGTCTGCCGCGCTGTCCCAGACGTGCAGCACGTAATCATCGCCTGCCTCGGCTCGTGCCCCGTCGCGCAGATCGTGCAGATAGGTGACGTCCTCCGGCACGCTCAGCAGGGATTCGCGAGTCACCTGACCGAGCCGGAAGCCGTGCTTGGTCAAGAAGCGCGCCTCGGGCGAGCCTGCCGAGATGCGACCCGCTCCGGTCGGGGCGGTGAGCACGCCCGGGCCGGCGGCGGGCTCGGGGTACTCCCGGCTGCCGGCATCTACCACCGTGCGGCCCTCGCGCTCCAGCACCACCTCGGCATGGGCAAACAGGGCCGAGCCGATCCCGCGGCCCCGCGCGTCTGGGCGCACCAGCGTCCAGACGGTCGCTTCATTGCCCTCCCCGCCCTGCGTCTCGATCCAAACGGCGCAGGTGCCAAGCACGTCGTCTGCGGCGCGTCCACCGGGGGTAACGGCGATGAAGCGAATGCAGCGATGGAACTGGCTCTCCGAGACGTGGACGAGCAGCCTGTCCAGGGTGTCGGCGTCATCGGCGTGGCCCTTTTGTTGCAACTCGTGAGCCTGCTCGTTGGCGGCCAGGCCGGCGTAGGCCCACGTCCACCCCCCCCTCGGCCGAGGGGCACCCTGGAAGCAAAAACGATTGACGGCACCCTGCCCGACGGCGAGGATGACCGCGTGAGGAAGCGTCCGGCGCCGTGGAGCGCCTACACCACCCCAGACTTCTGGGCCGATGAACACATCTCGGCCGGGATGCTGGCCGCCCATCTGCACCCAGACTGGGACGCCGCCTCCCGCAATCACGCGACCATCGCCCGGGCCGCCGCCTGGCTCAGCGGCGCGCTGGGCCTGACCGAGGGGACGCGGGTGCTTGATCTCGGCTGCGGCCCGGGACTCTACGCCGTCCGTCTCGCCCGCGCAGGCGCCGCCGTCACCGGCCTCGACGTGTCACCGCGCTCCGTGGCGTATGCCAGGGCGGCCGCCGAGGAGGGGCTGTGTGCCGACTTCCGGGTAGCCAACTATCTGACCGAGGAGCTGGGCGGCCCCTACGACGCCGTCCTCTTCTCCTTTGAAGACGTCTGCGTCCTCAGCCCTACGCAACGGGCCGGCCTGCTCGCCAGGCTCGCGGGCGCCTTGGTCCCGGGTGGCGTGCTGGCGCTGGACGTCACCTCGGCGGCCAGGTACGACGACGTCACCGAGGCGATCACCGAGGTAGAGGAGCCAGCCGGGGGGTTCTGGGCTCCCGGCGCCCACACCGTAACCTCCGAGACCTGGAAGTACCCCGCAGAGCGTCTCGTCCTCGAACGTCACATAGTGACCGACGCAGACGGCGTTCGGGAGTACTGGAACTGGATGGCGTGCCTGACGCCAGACGAAATGAAGGCGGAACTAGTAACCGCCGGCTTCTTGAACGTCGAGCTCCTGGGCGACCTGACGGGCGCGGCCTACCGCGAGCAGGCGCCGTCATTCGCCCTGCTCGCGCGGCGCTAGGCCGCGTCGGCCCTGGAC
>WRIF01000165.1 GCA_009782865.1 Promicromonosporaceae bacterium | reverse complement strand
TGAGGCTCTTGGCGTTGACACTGCTGTTGCCGGCGTACGCGACGCTCGCCTTGTACTTGCCGTGCTTGACCTTCTTGATCGTCACCGTGGCCACACCGCGGGAGTTGACCGTGGCCTTGACGGTCTTCTTGGTCTTGCCCTGCAGCTTCACGGTGACCGTGCCTGCCGGCGAGACGCCCGCAGGTGCCGTGACGGTGAGGGTGATCGTCACCTTCGTGCCCTTGGCCTTCGCCTTGGCCTTGACCGTGGCGCTGGCCTTGGTGACCGTCACGTTCACCGCGGTCGCCTTCGACGCCTCGGTGGTGGCGTCGCCCGCGTAGGACGCGGTCACCGGGTGGGTGCCCACGGCCAGCAGGCGCGGCAGAACCCAGACCGCCTTGCCCCCGCTGAGGGTCACGGTCGCCGTGGTGGTGCCGGTGGTGAAGGTGACCTTCCCGGTCGGCGTTCCGCCTCCCGCCTTGGTGACGGTGGCGGTCACCGTACGCGAGGTCCCGATCGTGCCCGACGCCGGGCTCACGCTCAGCTTCGTGGTCGAGGCGACAGCGGCCGGAGGGGCCGCCGCGACCGTGATCGACAGATCGGCGGGGGCCGGTGCGGGCGCCGCGGCGGGCGCCGGCTTCGGTTTGGTTTTGACCGGGCTTGCTGGCCGTTGACGACGCCCGGGGGCGGGGACAGGGTTACTCACCGGCTCAGGCTAACTATTTGCGGCCCGGGCTGCCACCCACACCTGCACCGATAGCGCCTCTACCGGCACCGCATGGCGCTTTGGCGGTGTGTCGCCGCGCGGGTCGGTTGGCGAGTCCCACTCCGAGGCCCAAACCTGTCTCCAGGCGGTGGCGCCCTCCATGGTGGGCGGCAGGGAGACGGTCAACGGTTCCAGGCGATCGTTGACGACCAGGAGCACGTCGGAGTCGCCCGCCTGCGGGCCGGGCCGCAGCATCTGCACCACCCGTCGGCTTGGCTCATCCCAGGTGGTGCGATTCATCGGCAGGCCGGTCTCGGTGTACCAGAGGAGGTCGGCGAACTTCTCCCCGGGCCGAGAGGTGCCCAGAAAGAAGGAATCTGCGCGCAGGGCCGGGTGTTCGGCCCGCAGCCGCAGCAGGTGACGGGTGGTGGCGTGCATCTGCCAGGCTGCCTCGTCGAGGTCCCAGTCCACCCAGGAGACCGGGTTGTCCTGGGCGTAGGCGTTGTTGTTGCCGTCCTGCGAGCGGGAGAGTTCGTCGCCGGCGGCCAGCATCGGGGTGCCGGCGGCCAGGATGAGCATCGCCAGCAGGTTGCGCTGGGAGCGGCGGCGTCCCTCCACCACCTTTGACCAGGGCGGGGCGGTGAGGTTACCGCCGGTGGGGGGAAGCCCCTCGATCCCGTGATTCCAGGAGCGGTTGCCGGAAGAGCCGTCGTGATTGTCTTCCCCATTGGCCCAGTTGTGCTTGTGGTCAAAGGAGACGAGGTCCGCCAGGGTGAAGCCGTCGTGGGCGCAGACGAAGTTGATCGAGGCCACCGGGCCGCGCACCAGGGGGGGATCGGAGTGGCCGAACAGGTCGGCCGAGCCCGAGAGGCGGGTGGTCAGTTCCCGGAGACCGACCATGGGCCGTCCCCAGGTGCCCTCGCGGGCCGACTCCAGCCAAAACTCGCGGACCGAGTCACGGAAGCGGTCGTTCCATTCGGCGGCGGGCGGCGGGAAGTTTCCGGTCTGCCAGCCGCCGGGGCCGACGTCCCACGGTTCCATGACCAGCTTGAGGTTGTTGAGCACGGGGTCGGTCTGCAGGCTGACCAGGAAGGGATGGTCGGGGTGGAAGCCGTAGGTGCCGCGCCCCAGGGTGGTGGCCAGGTCGAAGCGGAAGCCGTCAACGCCCACCTCGGAGGCCCAGTAGCGCAGGGAATCGAGCGCCATCTGCACCACGCGCGAACGCCGGAAGTCCAGGGAGTTGCCGGTGCCCGTCACGTCGGCCAGGGCGGCCGGGGAATTGCCATCGTGCAGGTAGTAGACCGGATTGTCCAAGCCGCGCCACGAGATGTGGAGCTGGTCGTCGCCGCCCTCGCAGGTGTGGTTGTAGACGACGTCGAGCAGCACCTCGATGTCGGCCTGGTGCAGGAGGTTGACCATGCCGCGCACCTCGTCCAGCACGGCCATCGGGCCCGCCTCCTGGGCGCGCTTGGTGGCGTAGGAGGGTTCTGGGGCGAAGAAGCTGAGGGTGGCGTATCCCCAGTAGTTGGTCAGGCCGTGGGAGGCCAGGCGGGCCTCCGAGGCGATGGCCTGGATGGGCAACAGCTCGAGCGTGGTGATGCCCAGGTCCTTGAGGTAGGCGATGGTGGCCGGATGCGCCATGCCGGCGTAGGTGCCGCGCAGTTCGGCGGGAACCGCCGGGTTCTGCATGGTGAAGCCGCGGACGTGGGCCTCGTAGATGACCGTGTCCGCCCACGGGATGCGCGGACGGGTGAGGGGGGCGGCGGTGGGAAACTGCTCCATCACCACGGCGTGGGGCACATGCGGCAGGGAGTCGGTGGTGTCGGCGGCGCCGTAGCGCTCGGCGATCCACCAGTTGTAGTCGGGGTGGTCCGGGTCATCGACCCGGCGGCGGGAGACGGCGCCGTTTACCTGCGGGCCGTAGCCCACCGTGCCGACGATTCCACGGGCGTACGGATCGAGCAGCAGCTTGGCCGGGTTGTTGCGCACCCCCCCGCGCGGGTCCCAGGCACCGTAGGTGCGAAAGCCGTAGCGCTGCCCGGGGCGCACCCCGGTGACGTGGGCGTGCCAGACGCCGTAGGTGGGGCCGTGCAGGGGCACCCGTCGCTCCGCATAGCGCTCTGGGTCGCGCTCATCGAGATCGGGACGCACCACATCGATCAGGCAGAAGTCCACGGCTGCCGCGTGAGAGGCCAGCACGGCGACATCCACCCCGCCAGGGGTGACCGTCACCCCTAGGGGTGGGACGTGGGAGCGCCGCGCCGTCGGCCGGGTGAGGGGACGGACCACCGGGCGCGGAGGCACCAGGTCGTGGTGGACATCCATGGGCTCATCCTTCCCCTCTGCCGGGTCGAGCGCGAACTCAGGTGCGGCGTGGCGGCGCAAGCTGGCTAGGCCCCCGCCGCGAGCCTGGCCGCGCGCAGGGCGGCGGTGGCCGCCGGCAGCACCTCGGCGACGTCGCCGATCACGGCCAGGTCCGAGAGCTGCACCATCGGGGCGTCGGGGTCGTTGTTGACGGAGACAATCACCTGGGAGGCGCGGATTCCAGCCGCGTGGTGGGGGGCCCCGGAGATGCCGGCCGCCAGGTAGAGGCGCGGGGAGATCACGGTGCCGGTCTGACCGATGTACGAGTCCCACCAGCCCTCAAAGGCCGCGTCGCGGGTGGCGCCCACGGCCGCCCCCAGTTCGTCTGCGAGTTCCTCGAGGGGCCCAAAGTTTCCGCCCGTGCCGCGGCCGCCAGCTACGACTATCGCCGCCTCGCTCAGTTCGGGGCGCGAACCGGCCCGCGCCACCGTCTCGACTCGCTCGACGGTGATGGCGGGGGAGGCCACCTCGACATGCAGCGCCCTGGCCTCCGGGACGGTAGACCGGGCGGCGGGCCGGGCGGTGACCGAGTTGGCCCGCACGGTGACCACCGCAGGATCGGTGTCGACGGTGATGGTGGAGGTCCAGGTTCCGCCGAGCACCCGCTTGGTGATCGTGAGCGGACGCCCCTCATCCCAGGCGAGGGCGGTGGCGTCGGTGACTAGGCCCGCCCGCATGGTGGCGGCGCAGACGGCGGCGGCCTCCGCGAAGCCGCAGGTGGCGGGCACGAGCAGCACCTCGGCGTCCACGCGGCGGCAGGCCTCGGCCAGGGCGGCGCCGAGCACGGGTGCCAGCCGCCAGGCCTCCGGCGGCAGGGAGGTGGGCAGGGCAATCTGATGGATGTGTTCCACCCCGTAGCGGCCGTAGGTGATCAGATCCTCGCCGGTGGGGGCGGAGGTGGTCACAAGGTCGACGCGGCCGAGGGTGGCCCCCAGGGTGAGGAGTTCGAGGGTGATGGGTCGGAGCACATCGGTAAAGATCAAGGCGGTGCGACGGGTCACTTGGCAGCCTCCTGGAGGGCGAAGCCGGAGTCAATGAGGAAACGGGCCAGCTCGGCCCCGCCATCGCCGTGGTCGACAATCACGCGCGGGGCGGGGCGGGGCGCCGCCGGTTCCGTGGAGGCAAGGACGGCGCGCGCGGCCCCCGTGCCCACCCGAGTCGGCTCGATGTCCGCCTGCTCCGCCGACCAGACCTCAATCGGGCGGGTGCGGGCGGCCATGATCAGCTGGAAGTTCGGCAGGCGGGGGGTGTTGGCGGCGTCGGTCACCGACAGCACCAGCGGTAGGGGGGCAGACCAGGTCTGCCGCAGGTCATCGGCGTGGCGCTCGATGGTCAAGGTTGTGTCACGCAGTTCGACCGAGGCGGCGTGGGTCAGCCCGGGCCAGCCGAGGTCGGTGGCCACCAGGGTGGGGATCACGGAGCCGAGCCCGTCCAGGGAGGTCATGCCGCACACCACCAGATCGATTGGGGCCTCGGCGCCGAGCGTGCGGATCGCCTGCGCGAGGGCGCCGGCCGTCCCAAAGAAATCAGAGCCGGCCAGGGATTCGTCGGCGATGCGAATGCCGCGCTTGGCGCCCATCTGGAACGCCTTGCGCAGGGCGATGTCGCCACCGGTGGGGGCCAGTGTGAGCGCGATCACCTCGTCGTCGTCGTCTCCGGCCAGGCTCAGCGCTGCCTCCAGGGCATGCTCGTCAAGCTCGTTGAGCGTGCCATCGGCCGGGTTGCGGACCAGCCGCAGGTCGACGAAGCCAGGC
>WRIF01000164.1 GCA_009782865.1 Promicromonosporaceae bacterium | reverse complement strand
AGGGTCACTCGTCTCCGCCGTCGTCGCAGGCGCCCGAGTCCCGCTCAGGCTTGGTGACGACGGCCTCGTCGGGAAACACGTCTTGCAGGGTCGTGTCGCCTTCGCCGGGGGGTGCGGGCCGGGGAGGGGAAGCCTCGGGGAGTACCGGCATGACGGCATCCGGCATGACGGCATCCGGCACGACGGCATCCGGGGCGGCGGGAGTCGCAGGGGTCTCGGGAGTCCCCGGGGTCTTTGGACTGTTCGGCGCCTGGAGACATGGGGTCGGGGGAGCCGAGGCGCTCGCCTCGTCCTCGAATGCCGGGTCCGCCTCCGCGGCTTCGTCGACGCCTGCGTGCTCTGCTTCCTCGGCCGAGAGGAGGGGGCCTTCCGCCACCACCGTGAAGGCGGTGGCCACGGTCGTCACGGAGGTGCCCTGGGCCAGTTCGCAGGTGCTACTGCCGGGGCCCACCGGTTCGGGGCGGGTCGAGTCGGAGGGCCAGACCCAGGGTTCGCCCTGGTAGATGGCGGGGAACGGGGCGGAGTAGGCGGTTCCCCCGACATCGATGGTGAACCAGCCGCCGGGGTTGACCCGCCCGTAGCCTCCGCTGGTGCGTTGGACGAACAGGGTCAGCCAGCCGCCCTCCGGGCCGACGAGCGTGGCAGCGGTCAGGGGCGCGGAGTTGCCGAAGTAGTAGCTGCCGGGGCTGGTGCCGTCGCCCGAGCCGGCGTAGGCCAGGTAGCCGTCGCCGCCGGGGGAGTCGGTCCAGCGGGTGTAGAGCAGGTTGAGGTTCGGCCCGAGCGCAGACAGTAGGTCGGGAAGCACGGACAGGTTTGAGCCGGCGTAGGCGGGGGCGATCCAGAAATGGACGGCAACGACACCGTTATTGGTGGTCTTGGGTTCGTAGGTCAAGCCAGGACGGTCGATGTATGGCCGGTCCAACACCGTGACCTCACCTTGGTACGTGAAGTCGACCAGCGTGTGGTCCACCCAGCCGCCGGAGCCGTCGCCCCGCTGCTGCCTGAGCGTGAGGCCGAGCTGGCCAAGGCGGAAGAAGTGGCCAGGGCCGCAGGTGCTGGGGATGGGGACGGTGACCGTCACCGCGGCCTGCCCCTCGACAATCCCGCCGACCGTGATCACCACGGCGGAGGGGGCGATCCAGTTGCTGTCGAGCAGGTTGGCGGCGTCGTAGGTGAGGTCGCCGCTCAGGTTCCTGCCGAGCAAGGAGGCGTCGACCGTGGTGGTGCCGACCAAGGTGTCGCCCAGGCGGGCGTTGGTGACGGGCTGGCCGTCGACGCTCCAGGCGAGCGGGGCGCCCCAGTCGAGGGCGAGTTGGCCGGTGCGGACGGAGTCGGCGCCCAGGGAGGCGGTGTCGGTCCAGAGGGCGAAGGTGGCACCCGGCACGACGAGGAGCGCGCCGGCCGCCACGGCGGCCAGTGCCTTGCTGCGCTTTTTCATGGTTCCGTCCTGGTGACTGGGGGAATAGATCGTTACGGCCCGACGGCCGGGTGACGACGGTGTGCCGCCCGGCCATCGACCGGGCCCTGCGTGCTCGGTTGGGGGCGACGCGTGCCGCCCCCAACCGGTGGAGGGCAGGAGGTCAGGGCGTGGCGGGGCCCCGGACCTGGGTCACCCGGATCTCGGCATCGGAGAGCGAGAAGGCTTCCACGTCTTGGTGGGCGGTGCCCCAATCGTCGCCGTCGTCGGTCAGCGGGAAGTGGAACTCGATGTACAGGTCATCGTCGTTGGTGGTCACGACGATGAAGGGCGCGTGGGTTTCGGTGGCCTCGCCGTCGAAGGTAACCTCCCAGAGGAGGTTGCGTCCCTCGTAGTCGACCAGGTCCGCGGGGGCCTCGGTGATGGTGGCGCGCACGGTGTCGCCGGGGACCATCAGGTCCGTGACGTCCCACTCGGGGGAGCCGGTGACATCGAAGGATTCGTCGGTCAGGACGACGTGGGCGTCGTCGATGGTCAGCCAGCCGGTTGAGACCGTGTCATCGCCGATGGAGGCGGTGTCCGTCCAGAGGGCGAAGGTGGCGCCACCGCCGAGGAGGAGGGCGCCGGCCAGGCCAGCAACGATGGCCTTGGTGGTCTTTTTCATGGGGATTCCTTAACTGTTGGGCGGCGGCTGCGGTTTCGGCCGCCGCGATGGGGTTCTAGTCGATCGTCTGGTCGAGGTTGACCACCAACGAGGTCAGATCGAACACTTCGGCCTGGTAACGCTGGTGGGCGGGCAAGGAGAGTGGAAACTCAATCCGCACGATGACGTCGAGTTCGCCGGAGTGCTGCAGGATGGAGTTGTTGTCGATGACGCCCGCGTCGTCTGCGAATCGCACCTCCCAGGCGATGAAGTCGGGGAGGTGGGCGCCGTCATCCAGGGCGAGGTTGGCGCGCAGGGTCTCGCCGTCCAGGAGCACGGTGACGGTGCCGAGGCCTTCGATGGTGTCGCCGGGAACCAGCCGGAACTCGGTGAGGTCGATGGCCTGGGCGTCGCTGAGGTCGGCGGAGCGGTCGAGCCACTGCAACTCGCTGGCCTCAACGGACAGGGCGCCGAGATGCAGGTGGTCGTGGTCGAGAACGCCGGAGGCGTTCCACAGGGCGAACGTGGCCCCGGCGCCCAGGAGGAGCGCCACGCCGGTGACTCCGGCGAGGGCGGCCCGGCCTGGTCTGTTCATGACGGGGAGCCTGGCAGGGGAGCCTCACGGTCGCCCGGCGGGGCCTGCGTGTTTCCGGGCCACAGGATTGCGGTTATCGGAACGGTGCTGAGCCTGGTAAAGTCAGGAAATCGCCTCTCACCTGCGCCGATGCCGTCGGTTGGCGATAACAACTACCGGGGCCGGTACATTCAAACTGGCCGATGCGGCGGTACTTTGGCGACCCACAATCGGGCACGGCGCGCCATTTGGCGGAGGGTGAATGATTCTCACGCCCCCTGCAGGCAGGTGTCCGTTGGCAGGCGCCTAGAAGGCGATTTCGCCGTCCGGCCAGACCACCCGCACAAACCCGGCCCCGGCCAGCAGGCGCGAGCAGTTGGGGCACGGCTCGTCGGTGACATAGAGGGTGGCGCCCCGGCGATCTTCGCCCGACAGGTACAGGATGCAGTTCTCTTCCGCGTGCAGCGCCGGACAGGCCGCATCCACTCCCACATAGGGCGCCCCCGCCGCCACCGCATCGTATCCAAGCTGGCCGCGCGGGCAGGCGCCGGCCGTGGCGCAGCCCGGCTGCCCAGAAGGCAGGCCGTTGTAGCCGGTGCCCAGCACGCGCCTATCCGGGGCGAGCGCCACCGCGCCCACCTGGCGCCGCGAACAGTCAGCCCGCCGCGATACCGCCAGCGCCAGGCCGAGCGCCCACTCGTCCCAAGTTGGGCGCGGCTGCGGTGTTCCAGATACGCGGGGCATACGAGGAAGTGTAGTTGGTGGCAAAATGAAAGCCGTGAAGAAGCTGTTGGACAATGTCGACGACGCAGTCACCGATTCGCTGGCCGGCTTCGCCCAGGCGCACGCCGACCTGGTGGAGGTCAACTGGCGGCCACTCTACGTGCGCCGCCGCGGAGGCACCCCACCCGGCCAGGTGGCCGTCGTGTCCGGGGGCGGCTCCGGCCACGAGCCGCTCCACGCCGGGTTCGTCGGGGAGGGCATGCTCGCCGCCGCGATCCCCGGCGAGATGTTCACCTCGCCGTCGGCCCCCCAGATCGCCGCCGCCTACCGGTCCGCCGAGGCCGGCGCCGGGGTGCTGGCCATCGTGAAAAACTACACCGGCGACATCCTCAACTTCGGCCTCGCCGCCGAACTGGTTGAACTCGATGACATCGCCGTCGAACAGGTGGTGGTGGACGACGACGTCGCCGTAGAAGACTCCACCTTCACCGCCGGCCGGCGCGGCGTGGCCGGCACCCTGCTGGTAGAGAAGATCGCCGGGGCGGCGGCCGCGCGCGGCGACTCCCTGGCCGAAGTGACGGCCTGCGCCCGCCATGTGCTCGACAACGTCGCCTCGATGGGGGTGGCCCTCGCCGCCGGCACGGTCCCGGCGGTCGGCAGGCCCGGCTTCGACCTCGGGCCCGACGAGATCGAGATCGGGGTCGGCATACACGGCGAACCCGGTCGCCGCCGCGAGCCGCACGCCCCCGCCACCGAGATCACCCGGGCGTTGCTCGAACCCATCTGCGCAGACCTCGCCCTCGAACCCG
This sequence comes from Promicromonosporaceae bacterium, assembly GCA_009782865.1. Lineage (GTDB taxonomy): Bacteria > Actinomycetota > Actinomycetes > Actinomycetales > Cellulomonadaceae > Xylanimonas. The sequence goes on along the minus strand of WRIF01000164.1, from coordinate 639 downwards.
GTGAGCGCGTCCTGCTGCTCGTCAACGGGATGGGCGGCACCCCCCTGCTGGAGCAATACCTGGTGTACGGCCGAGCGCGGGCCATGCTGGAGGGCCGGGGTGTCACGGTCGAGCGTTCGCTGGTTGGAAACTACGTCACCTCCCTTGACATGCACGGTGTCTCGCTGACGGTCCTGCGCCTTGACGACGCCCTGATCGACCTCTGGGACGCACCCACCCACACCCCGGCACTACGCTGAACCCATGACCCTCGACGCCGCCTGGGCGCTTAGTTGGATGCGTTTGGCTGCCGCCGATCTCGCAGACGCCAAGGAACTGCTGACCGAACTGGATCGGCAGATCGGCGACGGCGACCACGGCATCTCCATCAACAAGGGCTTCCAGGTGCTGCTCACCCAGCTGCCGGAGGCCCCGGCCTTCGTGGGCGACGTGCTGGGACAGGCCGCCATCACCCTGATCACGGAGATGGGTGGGGCCGCCGGCCCGCTGTACGGCTCGGCCTTCCTGCGCGCCGCCAAGGCCACCGCCACCACCGAGGTCGCGGGGGTCGACGACATCATCGTCATCCTGGCGGCGGCCCTGGAGGGCATCCAAAAGCGCGGCGGGGCCGCCCGCGGCGAGAAGACCATGGTCGACGCC
>WRIF01000163.1 GCA_009782865.1 Promicromonosporaceae bacterium | reverse complement strand
GGGTGGAGCAACTGACCCGCTATCTAGACCTGCTCAACCGAGACCCCCTCCTGGCCCCCGTGCACGGCGTCTTCGCCGCACAGGAGATCAAGCCGCAGGCCAAGGTGCTCGCCACCGACCGAGGCATCTCTACGTTGCTGCTCGATTACGAGGCCATGAAGGGCGTCGACGATGCCGAAAGCAGGCTGTTCTAGGGCAGTTAGCTACAGGGCCGCCAGCGGGGACGCGAAGGGGGGCCCGATGTCTGCTCGAGCCCCCCTTGTTCGCTTCTGGTCAGCTAGCGTCGAGGATGTCGATCACGAAGATCAGGGTCTGCCCGGCCAACTGGTGGCCAGATTCGCCATAGGCCAGCGCCGGCGGGATGATCAGCATCACCTGGGAACCCACCGGGTGGCCCGGAATGCCCTCCTGCCAGCCGAGGATCAGGTTCGGCAGGGGGAAGGTGGCCGGGCCGCGGCCCCAAGATGAGTCGAACACCTCCCCGTCGGGGGTCCAGCCGGTGTAGTGGATCGTGACGGTCTGGCCGGGCAACACCTCAGGACCGGTGCCCTCGATCAGCACCTGGACGGTCATTTCATCGACGCTGCGGTACGCGGCCGGAACCTCGCCCAGGGTGGGCTCGCCGGAGGCCGCGTCAAGGGTGACGGTCGGCAGGCCCGGCGCCGGGGTGACCGGGGAGCCCTCGGCCCGCTCCAGGATCTCGCGGGCGGAGACGATCTCGGCGAAGATGACCCAGGTGGTGGAGCCATCGTCGGTGGGCTCGACCCCCATGGCCGGACCGGCGGCGAAGATGCGGGAGCCCACGCGGTGGTTTTCTAGGACGGCATCCAACAGCTCGAGGCCGGTGCCGCCGACGACCATTTCCTCCGGGGCGCCGCCGCCGTCAACCCAGGTGGAACCCAGGCGAGTGCCGTCACCGAGCAGGAGCACGTAGTGCACGGAGGCGGACTGGCCGGGCTGCAGGATCTCGCCGTCGCCCTCCTCCAGGACCAGTGCGAAGGTGTAGTCGCTGGCAAGGGGGGTCGGGAAGGTGACCTCAGGGTCGGTGCCCGGCTCGGTTGGGCCGGTGAAGGTGAGGTCGGCACCGTCCAAGGGGCCGGCCCCGCCGTCGCTCGGCTCGCTTGGCTCACCCGGCTCCACGGCGTCGGTGGCCTGCTCGCCGGGCTCGCTCGAACCGTCGGAATCGCCGCAGGCTGCCACGGCGAAGACCAGGGCAGCGGCGGCAAGAAGGGAGGTGGTACGTCGTAGATTCACGGGTTCTAGCCTACGTCAGGTTGACGCGGCTGAGACAATTGGCCAATGCCATCCTCCCGCCGCTCCGCCAAGCGCCCCTACGGAGCACCCCCACCCCCGCTCGACGTGGAGCGGGCGCGGGGCGGCCTGCGGGAGGTCTCCGGGCGCGACGGCAAGTGGACGGTTCGCACGGTCCGGTCGGACGACAAGACCTACCGTTGCCCCGGGTGCAACCAGGAGATCCCTCCAGGGGTGTCGCATGTGGTGGCCTGGCAGTCCGAGGCCGCGTGGGGACGCGAGGCAGGGGTGGAGGCCAGGCGACACTGGCACGCCGCATGTTTCTCGCGCCGGTAGCAGGTTTGAGATTTTGCCCCCATAATCGGGAGGTATGAGCGCGCTGCCCCTCCTGGCCCTGAATCAATTGTCCAGCGGCGGCGGCGTGCCCCTGGTCCTCCTGCACGCCTATCCCGTCGATTCGCGGATGTGGCAGGCGGTGGCCGCGCACCTGCCGGCCCATGTGCGGGCGCTGGCCGCCGACCTGCCCGGGCAGGGATTCTCGCCCCTCGGGAGCATACAGACCTCCATGCAGGAGACCGCCGAGGCCGTCTATCGCACGCTGAAGAATGAGGGGATCGCCAATGCCATCGTCGTGGGTTGTTCGATGGGAGGCTACGTCGCCCTGGCGCTGGCCGAGCGACATCCGGCCTTCGTCGCCGGGCTGGGGCTGGTAGACACCAAGGCCACCGCCGACTCCGCAGACGTGCGAGCCTACCGGCTGCGCATGGCCCGGGAGATGGAGATGGGACCGACCATCGCTCCGGCCCTAGCCATGTACGCCTCGCTGCTAGGGGAGACCACCCTCAAGGAGCGTCGGGCGCTGATCCCCGCCGTCGAGAACTGGGTGCACTCCCAGTCACCGCGCGGGCTGGCCTGGGCGATGAAGACCATGGCCGGACGCCTCGACCGCACCGAGATGCTGCGGCACTATCACGGCCCGGTGGCCGTGGTGCTTGGGGCCGAGGACAAGGCCACCACCGTCGCGGACGCCCAGGTGATGGTGGAGGCCGCCCAAGACGTGACCCTGGAGGTGATCCCCCAGGTGGGGCACCTCTCCCCGGTCGAGGATCCCGCCGCGGTGGCGGCGGTGCTCACCGGGCTGCACCGCCGGGTGCTGCGCCGCAGCGCCCCGAAGGCGCGTCCCTTCTAGGGATCAGCCTGCGGCGCCGTCTTCAGCCGTGCCGTCGGCCGTCCCGCCGGCCTCCTCCTCGGCTGGCTCGGTCGGTTCGCCCGGTTCGGCCGCCTCGGTCGCCTCAGGGGTGGCGGGAGCCTCGCTGGACAGCAGTCCCCGCAGCTCGTCGAGGTAGGTGTTGATCGAATCCTGCTTGCGCGAGAGGTCTTCAAACTGGCGCTGGGCGGCCCCGCGCTGGGCGTCCGCCTCGGCGCGGGCATCGCCGACGGTCTGGTCGGCGAAGGCGCGGGCGTCGGAGACGATGCGATCGGCCTGTTCCCGGGCGTCACGCAGCAGGTTCGCCACATACTCGTCGGACTCCCGGCGCACCTTCTCCGCCTGCGCGATGGCGGCGGCCACCCGCTTTTCGGCATCGGCGGCGTGCGCCTCGGCAATCTCGACAATCTCGTCCGTCTTGGCCTGGGCGGCGACGTGGCGCTGGCTCGCCTCCAACTCGGTGGCCTCCAGCTGCCGGGCGGCCTGCAGCTGGGCGTCGGCCACCGCCTGGTGGGCCTCGGCCTGGGCGCCAGTCAGTAGCTCGGTGGCCTCCCGTTCGGCGGTGGCGCGCTGCGCGGCCGCCGCGGTGGCGGCGTCCGCTCGCGTCCGGGTCGCGTCATCGGTGGCCTCGCCCCGCAGCCGGGCCACCTCCTCGGCGCCGCTGGCCCGTTGCTCGGCGACCTCTCGCTCGGCGCTGGCGCGCTGCTCGGTCACCTCGGCGGCCGTGGTGGCCCGCAGGGCAGCCACCTCCTGTTCGACGGTGGCGTGCAGGTCGTCTGCCCACGCCTGGGTGGTGGCCCGCAGCTCGGAGGCTGCCCGGTCCGCCTCCTGGCGCAGCCGGGCGATCTCGGTGGTGGCGGCGTGCCGCTCCTCGGTGAGTTCGCGCTCTTGGGTGGAGCGGGACAGGGCCAGATCGCGCTCGTGGGCGGCCGTGGTTTCGGCCATCTCCGTGTGGGCGGTGGAGGTCACCAGGTTGGCCTCGCGCTCGGCGGAACCCAGCAGTTCCTCGGCGCGGCGCTGGGCATCGACTATCTCCCCTTGGGCCTTGGCCTTGGCCGTGGAAAGGTGTTCCTCGGCCTCGCGACGGGCCGACGACAGGACATCGCCCGCCTCCATCTCCGCCCGGCTGCGCACCTGCTCGGCGGCCAGCTTCGCGCGGGCCATCACGTCGGCCGACTGGGCGTTGGCCTGAGTCAAGACATCGGCTGACTGTTCCTCGGCGCTGCGCAGCAGCTGTTCGATGCGGGTGCCGAGCCCGGAGTACGAGGGGCGTTCCTGTTCGCGCAGCAGGCGCTGCGCCTCGGCCAGCTGTTCCTGTACCTCCACCGCCCTGCCATCGGACTGACTCTGGGCGGCGCGGGCGGCCTCCAGGGCCTGCTCAAGCTTGGTGATCTGCGCGTCAACCAGCGGGCGGTCATAGCCGCGCATGGTGACGGGGAACAGGGCGCGTTCTTCGGACACGAATGGACCTTCCTCGGGGATAACCTGGCCTCCTGGCCGGAACCTAACAATAGTTCCCTTTGCCACTGAGGCGCACAATGATCGGACAAAACGCCCCGTCGGGCGAGATGTTTACTATCCTTGTGACGCAACTGCCCAGATGGGCACGTCAATCGAAGGGAACACCTGGTGCTAAGAAGGGTGCTCGCGATCATCTTGATCGTCCTCGGTCTCACCTCGGTGGGCCTGGGTATCGCCACCGCCACGGTGTGGCGGGAATCGGAAACGGGGGGCGCCCCCCCCACGCCCCCCCCCCCCCGCCACGTTACAGTGTCTGTTTATCAATGCCGTTATTGTAAATAAAGTCCTGCGCGTAACCTCAGTCATATAAACGGGTTGATTTGAGGTTCGGTGATCGTTGAGGCTGGGCCACGGCAGCTGCAGGTTCGCGGCCTGTCAGAACACACAACACGCTTACCTTGTGAGAGATGGCAGTAAAAGTAGGATAATCGCTTCTTAACTGTTTTTCTCGCCTTATTTAAGGACCCTACAAAAATATCTTTAGCACCATATGGAAATGTTTTTGGACATAGCATAGTAACAGGGGCGTAACTGGGGGGAAGGGGAGTGGTACTGACGTCCGAGGCGGCGAAATGGGCAGAAAAATGAATATTCTAAATAAAAAAAATATATTTTTCTGCCCTCAACAAATTTTGAAATATGGAGCCAAATAGAAAGAAATCCAGTAAAGGTTTTTTTGCGAAACATTTTAGAGCTCTGACTTGCCATTTGTTTATACAGGGTTATTCATAAGTCCCTCCGGGATTTCCGAACTCGACTGCGCAACAACCAAGGCAGACACGGCAGAAAGGAGCATATCAATAGGTAGAGAATCTCTCCAAGTTTTTTTTTGTACT
>WRIF01000162.1 GCA_009782865.1 Promicromonosporaceae bacterium | reverse complement strand
ACCGACATGGGATTCACCCATGTCGAACTGATGCCTATAAATGAGTATCCCTTTGCGGGTTCATGGGGTTATCAGGTCACGGGCTTCTTCGCGGTCACAAGCCGGTTTGGCACGCCGCAGGATTTTATGTATTTTGTTGATTCGCTGCACCGAGCAGGCATCGGCGTTTTGGTCGACTGGGTGCCGGCGCACTTCCCCAAGGACGAGTTTGCCCTCGCCCGCTTTGACGGCTCCGCCCTCTACGAGCACCCGGACCCGCGCCGCGGGGAGCATCCCGACTGGGGCACCCTCATCTTCGACTTCGGGCGTCGGGAGGTGCGCAACTTCCTGGTGGCCAACGCCACCTATTGGTTCGAGGAGTTCCACGTGGACGCCCTGCGCGTCGATGCCGTCGCCTCCATGCTCTATCTGGACTACTCGCGCCAGGAGGGGCAGTGGTCCCCCAACCAATATGGCGGGCGGGAGAACCTGGAGGCGATCTCGTTCCTGCAGGAGGCCAATGCGACCGCCTACCGGCGCACCCCCGGCGTGATGATGATCGCCGAGGAGTCCACCGCCTATCCGGGAGTCACCGCCCCGACCGATGCGGGAGGGCTGGGCTTTGGCCTGAAGTGGAACATGGGCTGGATGAACGATTCCCTGCGCTACATCGAGACCGACCCGCTGTACCGCCGCTACCATCACGGCGAACTCACCTTCTCGCTGATCTACGCCTTCTCCGAGCAGTACTGCCTGCCCATCTCCCACGACGAGGTGGTCCACGGCAAGGGCTCCCTGCTGCGCAAGATGCCGGGGGATCGCTGGCAGCAGCTCGCCTCCGTGCGCGCATTTCTCGCCTACATGTGGACCCACCCGGGCAAGCAGCTGTTGTTCATGGGCTCGGAGTTCGGCCAGGACGCGGAATGGAACGAGAGCGTCGGCCTCGACTGGTGGCTGCTCGACTACGCCCCGCATCAGCAGCTGCAGGCCCTGGTGCGCGACCTGAACCGCCTGTACAAGGCCACGCCACAGTTGTGGGAGCGGGACTTCACCCCCGACGGATTCGAGTGGCTCGACGCCAACGACGCCGACCGCAACACCCTGGCATACCTGCGCAAGGATGCGGCGGGCAACCCAATTGCCGTCGTCGTCAACTTTGCCGGCAATCCGCACGAGGGATACCGCCTGCCCCTGCCGTTCGGCGGGGTGTGGAAGGAAGTCCTCAACACCGATGCCGCAGACTACGGCGGCTCCGGCGTGGGGAACTTCGGCCAGGTCACCGCCGAGCCGGCCCCTCACTACGGTCGCAGCCACTCGGCTTCCGTGCGGGTGCCCCCGCTGGGCGCCATCGTGCTGGTGCCCGAGGGCAGCTGAGGCCGGCCAACGCCCAGCCGGCCGACGCCTAGTAGAGGTACAACGAAAGCTTGCGCCGCGCCAGGCCCACCGCCGGGTGGGTCGGCCCGACGATCTCGAAGTACTCGAGCAGGCGCACCCGGATCGTCTCCTTGTCCTCCCCCGAGGCTGACGGCAGGAGGGCCAGGAGGCGGTCGAAGGCAGCGGAGATTCCCCCGTCGATCACCTCCAGGTCGGCGGCAACCAGCGCCTTGGGCACCGAGGTCGGATCCCCGAGGGCCGCCGCGTATCCTTCCTCGCGTTCGATGTCGGCCAGCCGCACAAACAGCCGGCTCTGGGCGAGCCCCGCGAGGGCGTCGGTGTCCTTGGGGTCCTGCTTGAGCGCGGCCTCGTAGGCCACGACGGCCGCCGGGAAGTCTCCCCGCTCGATGGCGTCGAAGGCCTCCTGGTGCAGTGGGGGCAGCGGAGCCTCCTCCGGTTCGGCCGCTTCAGGGGCCTCGCCGGCGGCCGGCACCCTTCCGGTGATGCCATTGGCCTCGGCGGCCTGCAGCACCTGCGTCAGCACCTCCCGCACCTGCGCCTCGTCGGCGGGGCCTCCAAAGAGGGGCAGCGGCTGTCCCGCGAGCACGGCCACCGCGGTGGGCACCCCCTGCACGCCGAATGCCTGGGCGATCTGCGGGTGGGCCTGCACGTCTACGCGGGCCAGCAGCAGCCGCCCGGCCTGTTCCTCGACCAGCGCGCCGAGGGTGCCCGCCAGCTGGGCCGAGCCCGGGTCGGTGGGAATCCACAGCAGCATCACCACGGGGTACTGCTGCGAGGACTCGATCACCTGCTGGAAGGTGTCCATGGTCACGTCGACCACGTGGCCCCCGGCGGCGGGCGCGCCGCCCTCGGTGCCGGGGGGCGGAACCTGCGGCGCGTTCAGGGCGGAGAGGTCAACGGCCCCGCGGACGGAGAATCCCGGATCGATGGCGGACATCGTTACTCCTGCTCTTCTTCGGTCTGGGTGGCGGCGCCAGGGGGCGCCGCGTTTGAGGCGTACGTCTGCACATGGGAGTATCCCAGCAGCGAGATCGGCGCTCCCGGTTCGGCCGGGATATACAGGGCGATCATGTCCAGGAAGCCCTGCGTCAGGTGATTCGTCGGCTCGGCGTCGCCCATCAGGGCGATGGCGGTCTCATTGCGCCAGTTGATGAACGCCCCCTCGACGGCACTCATCACCTCTAGGGCGTCGATCGCCGCCATGACGAGCGCCCCGCCATCGGCAGACCGCACCGTCAGGATCTGGGTGCCGGGGCGGAGGGTAAAGCTCCAGGCGTTGGAGCCCTGGATCAAGGGGTCGTCCGGCTCCAGTTCATCTTGCTGGTTGGCCACCAACGAGGCGAGCAGCGAACGGTAGGGATCGTCCGCCTGGGGCTCAAAGTTGCCGGTGAAGGCCGAGGCCGAGCCATGGGTCAGCAGGTCCAGGTATTGGGCCACGGCATCGGCGGGCGAGATCCACAGGGAGTCATCGTCCGCCGCCATCATCACCGAACCGATCGTGGCATCCTCGAAGCGCGGCATGACGCCGGGACGCAGCTGCACCCAGCCCCACAGCTGGTACGGGCTGCGCGCATCCTCCTGGACCAGGGCCAACAGCCGAGGCGGCTGCAGGTCGGCGGTCATCTCCGTGATCGCATACATGGTGCGCGGCCAGGTGTCCTCCGCGGGGAGGATGTCGCGCAGGTAGAGCGCCGGGAAGTAGGTGACCAGGTTGGTGTGCCCCAGGATCGCGGCGACCTCAAGCTGCCGGATGCGCAGGTCCAGGGCGGGGCCCGTCAGGCGCTCGGACAGCCCGGCCGGGTCTAGCGTCTCGGTCGCCTGGGCGAGGACCTCGTTGAGCTGGTCGAGGACTCGCTGATTCTGCTCCAGGGAAAGGGCCGCCCCGGCAATGTCCGCCGGCTCGGTCAGTTCGGGCACCTCGGAGGCACAGGCCGTCAGGGCGAGGGCGACAACGACGCCGACTCCGATGCCTCGCAGATGATGGCGGGCTCGCTTGCTCACTTGCCTGCTCCTTCGTTGTCCTGCTGGTCTTCATCGTCGATGCCCCACGCCTCTCGCCAGGCCTCGGAGCGGGTGCGCCTGACGGCGCGGGTCAACCCGGTCACGGTCTGTTCCGGAGCCTCGGGCTCCTCCTGCCCCGGGGTGGGACGAGGCGGGGGCGCGACCACCGGGATGGAGCCGGTCAGGGCGCCCTTGACCCGGGCGGCCAGCGAGGGGTTTTCCGCGGCGCGCTGGGCCAGGGCGGCCTCTCGCAGCTGGCGGCGGGTCGGCAGGTTTACCGAGGCCGTCACTGGGCCGGACGGCACGGCGGCATCGGAAACAGCGGCATCAGGCGCGGCGGCGGGCGCTGAAGCGTCAGGCACGGCGGCGGCAGGCACAGTGGCGGCGGTCGCCCGGCCCGCAGGGGCATCGGGGGAAGGGCCAGCAGACGTCTGGCTGGCGGACGCCTGGCCGAAGGGGGCCCAACTCACGGATGGCTGCCCCTCTGGCTTCGTGCCTGCGGTCTCGTCCGAGACGCCGGCGGGGAAGGCCGCCGGCGGAGAGGACGGGCTCGCGGGCTGGCCTCCGCGGCGCCGCTTGGCCGCCTGGGCGCGCTGCTCGCGGCGCGACGGAAGCTCGATGGAGGAGGTAATCGGCGGGGCCTCATCGGTCTCGGCGGAGGTACCCGGCGTGGAAGTGCCGGGCTTGGGGGTGGCGGGGGCGGAAGAGGCCGACGTGGTGTCCGCCTCCGGCGAGGCGGCAGGCTCGGAGGCCGCGACGGCGGCAGAATCGTCGGCCTTTTCTACCGGCGCGAAGATGAGCGCGCCCGCCGTCGGCGTCGCACTGGCCGGGCTCGCCTCCACCGGCAGGGAGTTCTCATCGTCCAGCCAGTCCTTGAGGTCGGCGGTGTCGACCGTTGCCTGTGGCTTCTTGGGCTCGGGCACCGCCCGCCCGCGGCGGAGGCTGAAGGCCAGCCAGGCCAGGCCAACCACAATCAGGAAGCCGCCCGGTATGACCAGCGGCGCCACCAGCGGCGTGGTGACCTCCCGCCGCCAAGAGAACTCGACAACCGGGGCTGGGGCATCGTCTCCGACGGAGGCGGCCAGCAGCACCCAACGGCCGGGGCGATCGTCCCAGCGCAGGGTGGCCGTTCCATCGGCGACCGACTCGGCCACCCACAGGTCGGAGCCGGCGGGGTTGTCCGCGGTGATCGCGCCCTCCGGGTTCAGCGCGGTGGTGGAGAGCGTGTCCCAGTCGGCCAGCCCCCCAATCAGCGAATAGGGGTCCTGACCCACCCAGCCGACGACATCCGCCTCACGGCCGACCGCCAAGACTATCGTCCCGCCGTCGGCCCGCGTGGCGTTGACGGTGACGTTGTTGGCCACCAGGGCCATGGCACCCGGCTCGGTCAACTGAAACCGCCCCGCCCCGGCTGGCGCGGCGGTGGCGGCCACCCATTCCGGTTCCCGCCA
>WRIF01000161.1 GCA_009782865.1 Promicromonosporaceae bacterium | reverse complement strand
CTTGAGCCGTCCAGCATTCCGGATGCCCGGCACCGATGGACCATCTGGTTGGTGACACCGCCCAGTCCAACTGGGCAGGCTCCGGCGCAGCCAGCGAGCCCGGAGGTCACGTGGCCCATTGTTCGAGACGAGATCAGGAAGGTGTTGCGCGAGAAGGCAAGCCTCGAGGCAGATCTGGTCCTCAGCCGGGTTCCCTACTTCGCCATCGACCGAGCCGGGCGCCAGTTTGCGCTCTTGCAAAGCATCGAGCCTTGCAGCGACAGTTCCGGCAACTCATCGTTCGAGTTCACCATCGGCCCGACCGAGAACATCCTGTCCGTTCATCTTGGCCGTCGGGGCGGTGGCCCGTCGACCGTCACGACCACCACCACCGGTGGCCCCTCGGTGGGAGGTGCCGTGCTCGACGACGACAAGTCTCCCGTGGTGCAGGTTGCCTTCGATCCGCGCGATGAGGCAGAGGCCTACGAGCTGGTATCCCGGGTGGAGGCGGTGATCCGCGACGCGGCTACGCCCTAGCCTTGATACGCGAAAAGGCCCCGAGGGGCCCTTTGGTGAGCGATACTGGACTCGAACCAGCGACCTCTTCCGTGTCAGGGAAGCGCGCTACCAGCTGCGCCAATCGCTCTTGCGTACTCAACTTGCGAGGTGGGTACGGGAGTCGAACCCGTCTAGACGGTTTTGCAGACCGCTGCCTGACCGCTCAGCCAACCCACCGTGGGCCGTTCGACCTCCGAGCGGACAACGAGGTTCGAACTCGCGACCTCAACCTTGGCAAGGTTGCGCTCTACCAGCTGAGCTATGTCCGCACTGCTCCTCCTCCAAGGTCTCCCTCGGAAGCGGCGCGAGTAGAAGGCTAGACCACAAGCGGGCCCATGTCCAATCGCGGCGTGTCGCCCCGCGTGGCAGGGTAGCCACATGGAGTTGCTGACGATCGCGGTGCTGGCGGTGCTGCTGGTCGTCTTCGTTGAAACGGTGGCCCCGAAGCTGGGCGTGGCCGGCCCGCTGATCCTCGTGGCGCTGGGCATCCTGGTCTCGCTCATCCCGGCCGTGCCCGAGTTCCACATCGAGCCAGAGGTGGTGCTCGGCGGCATCCTGCCCCCGCTGCTCTACTCGGCCGCCGTCAAGACCCCTACGATGGAGTTTCGCCGTGACCTGCGCACTATTGGCTTCTTCGCCGCCCCCCTAGTCATCGCCTCGGCGGTTGCCATCGGCGTCTTCCTGCACTGGATCATCCCCGGCCTGCCGCTGGGGATCGGCATCGCGGTGGGGGCGGTGGTCTCGCCTACCGACGCCGTTGCCACCGGCATCGTCAAGAACTCCGGGGCCTCCACCCGGGTGCTCTCGGTGCTGGAGGGGGAGGCCCTCCTCAACGACGCCACGGCGCTGGTGCTGCTCCGTTCGGCCCTCGCCACCGTCGCCGCCGGATTCTCGTTCTGGCAGGTTTCCGCCGACTTCCTGTGGGCCGTCGCCGTCGCCGTCGGAATCGGTGTGATGGTTGGCAAGGCGAATGTGGCCATCCGAGAGCGGATCCCCAACATCGCCGGCAATGTCGCCTTTTCCCTGGCGGTGCCCTTCGTGGCCTCGATCCCCGCCGAGCACCTGCGCGGCTCGGGCCTGGTGGCCGCCGTCGTCGCCGGCCTGATCACCGGCTACTCCCTGCCGCGGCGGATCCCCTCCCAGACCCGCATCACCTCGTTCGCCGTCTGGAACACCGTCAACCTGCTACTGGAGTCGGCGGTGTTCTTGATGATGGGGCTGATGCTGCGCACGCTGATTGACGATGTCCTCGCCTCCACCGACCAGGTGCCAAACGCGGTCTGGCTGGGGGTGGCGGCGGTGAACATCGTCATCGCGATCCGCGCCATCTTCGTGGCCACGGCGCTGGTCTACCTGCATCGGCGCGGAATGGCGATCAGGAGGCGGCACGCCCGCTTCCGGGAGTTCCGCCAGAAGGTCGAGGCGGCCGGCGTGGGAATCTCCACGACCACCCAGCGTGGCAGGCCGCCTGGTCCGAGCCGCTGGGAGCGGCTGCATCGCCTGGTGGAGCGGCGCGCCTCCGACCTCGACTATCTCGCCGGCGAACACTTCGACGCGAAGGACGGCGCGGTTCTCGTGTGGGCGGGCATGCGGGGCACCATCACCGTGGCGGCCGCCCTGAGCCTGCCGACCGGCACCCCGCACCGTTCGCTGTTGATCCTGATCGCCTACTTCGTGGCCGCCGGCACGCTGCTGGTCCAGGGCGCCACCCTCCCCGCCCTGATCAGGATGCTGCGGATGCGCCCCCGGCCCCTTGCAGGCCTCGCCAGCCAGCTGGCAGACGTCCGCTCCCAGCTGGGCAGCGCCGCCCTGGCCGCGCTCGACGAGCGCGCGTGGGTTCACTCAGACGGCACCCCCTATTCCCCTGAGGCCATCGAGGCGTCGCGGGCCACCGTCGACCTCGGCGTGCGGCTGGCCCACGACGACCCTTCCACCCTGGTGCATCGCGAGGAGCGGCAGCTCCGGCTCGAGGTGGTGAACCTGGAGCGCCAGGAACTCCTGCGGATCCGGGACCGCGGGCTGTACCCAACCGAGGTGATCGGGATGGCCCTCTCCCTGCTGGACGCCGAGCAGATCTCCATCGAGTCGCAGTACCTGGATATGCGCCTCCGGTTTGGTGAGGAGGCGTAGGGCTTGCTACGCTTTGCCGGTTGCACCCGGCCTGTGCCGAGTCCAGCGCGATTAGCGCAGCGGTAGCGCGCTTCGTTCACACCGAAGAGGTCACTGGTTCGATCCCAGTATCGCGCACACTTGTCGGCCCCCAGTCAGAGGCCTCCGCAGTGGCGGGGGCCTTCTCGTTTTGGCCGACGGACCCGGGCGCTAGGGCGCCTGCACCGCCTTGGCCACCGAGATGCAGCCCGTGATGTGCGTCCGCTCGGTTGCAGACAGCCCACGGCGGGCCTGCTGGGCCTCCTCGAACGACCAGTGCGCCCCCACCACCGCCCGCACGAGTGCCCACGCCCGGGCGCGATCCCAGTCGAGGCCACCGGCCTGGGTCAAGGCCTCCAACCGGTTGCGCACGCCCCAGCGGACGGCCTCGCCGTACTCGGCGTAGCGGTTGCGCAGCATGGGCTCACACTCGTACTCCGGCCAGCCGTTCATCGGCTTCGGGTCGATCGCCAGCCAGGTGGAGGCGAGGGTGCCGTCTGGCCCGGGCCGGGCGCCGGCGAGCACGTTCTCGTAGTGCAGGTCGCCGTGGACGACGACGACGGCGGGGTCGGCCAGCAGTTCGCGGGCCGAGCCGATGGCCTGGTCGACGAGCCGGCGGGGGATGGGCACCTCGGCCCGGTCTCGCTCCAGTCCCGCCACCCAGCCCCGCACGTAATCGCCCAGGCCCTGCAGCCCGGGCAGGGCGGGGACGTGCAGGCGGCGGTACAGCCCGCCGACCACCTCACAGGCCTCGACGTCCCACAGCGGTGTCAGCGTCTCCTGGGAGAGGCGTTCTAGGAGCAGCGCCCGCCGGGTGGGATCGGCGGAGAATAGGGTGACAGCGCCGGCGGAGCCCCAGCGGCGCAGGGCTAGGTGCTCATCGCGGGATTCGTTGTCGCCGTCGAACGTGATCTTCAAGGCCGCCTTGCGGCCATCGTCCAGGCGCACCCCCGTCACCAGTGAGCAGTGGCCGTGCCACACCTGCCCCGTCGAGGTCAGGCGCCAAGCGGACAGGAGGTCGGCGTGCAGCCGGGGGAGGGCGGCGAGCCATCGCTGCCAGGCGGGCCCGCGCTCGGCGGCCGCAGCCAGGGAGGCGGGCAGTTCGATCACAAGTTCGCAGTCTACGGCGTGGCGCGGCGGCGGGGACCGCCCGCCGGGCGCCACCCAGCGGTCGCCTCCTCGGCAATCCGGTGCTTGGGGGGAAGGGCCACCCGGCCGGATTAGTTAGGCTGTGACCCATGCCTGAAGCCCAGAAGATTGCCGCTGCCACCACCGGCGCCGAACTGTTCGGCGAAGACCGCGCCGTGGTGGTGGTTCGCGTGACCCTGCCCGGCTCCGCCCCCGAGCTGTGGGATCTCGACCGCGCCCTGCCCGTCGGCGCCGAGGTAGAACCGGTCCTGATCTCCGAGCCGGACGGCCTTGACGTGCTGCGCCACTCGGCCGCCCACGTCCTGGCCCAGGCGGTCCAGCAGACCTTCCCGGACGCCAAGCTAGGCATCGGCCCGCCCATTCGCGACGGCTTCTACTACGAGTTTGACTGCGATCCCTTCACCCCGGAGGACCTGTCGCGGCTCGACAAGACCATGGCGCGCATCATCAAGGAGGGACAGACCTTCCGCCGCCGCGTGGTCACCGAGGACGAGGCCCGTCAGGAACTGGCGAGCGAACCCTACAAACTGGAACTGATCGGGCTCAAGGGATCGGCGGACACCGCCGGCGAGGGCGCGAACGTCGAGGTGGGGGGCGCAGAGCTGACCATCTACGACAATGTGCGGGGCGCCGGGCGCGTCGACGCCGACGGCCAGCCGAAGGAGACCGTGGCCTGGAAGGACCTGTGTCGTGGCCCCCACCTTCCGAACACCCGGCTGATCGGGCAGGGCGTCAAGCTCACCCGCTCCTCGGCCGCCTACTGGCGCGGCGACCAGACGGGCCCCTCCCTGCAGCGGGTCTACGGCACCGCCTGGCCCTCCAAGGAAGAGCTGCGTGCCTACCAGGAACGCCTGGCCGAGGCCGAACGCCGCGACCACCGCCGGCTCGGCACCGAGATGGAACTGTTCTCCTTCCACGAGCAGGTCGGCTCCGGCCTGCCGCTGATTCACCCCAATGGCGGGGTGATCAAGCGCGTGATGGAGGACTATGTTCG
>WRIF01000160.1 GCA_009782865.1 Promicromonosporaceae bacterium | reverse complement strand
CCAACCGCCTGCCATTTGACCTCCCCGAGGCCGAGGGAGAGCTGGTGGCCGGATACATGACCGAGTACTCCTCCATGAAGTTCGCTTGGTTCTACCTGGCGGAGTACATCAACATGCTGAACGTCTCGGCCGTGGCCACCACCCTCTTCCTGGGCGGCTGGCGGGCCCCCTGGCCCCTCTCGGCCCTGGCCGGTGGCATGCTCAACACCGGCTGGTGGCCCATCGGGTGGTTCTTGGTCAAGGTGTGGGCGTTGATGTTCTTGTTCGTGTGGATTCGTGGCACCCTGCTGCGGCTGCGGTACGACCAGTTCATGTCCTTCGGCTGGAAGGTCCTCATCCCCGCCGCCTTGGGGTGGCTCGTGGCGTTCTCGGTGGTCGACCATCTCCAACACGGCAGCCCCTCGGACGGGGCGGCGGCGGCGCTGATCGTCGCCTTCATCGCGACGGCCTGCGGGACGGTGCTGCTGCAGCCCGCGCGGCGATCGCGCCCGCGGAGGCAGCCGGCGGGGGCCTCCTACCAGGAGATTCGCCCACAGCCTGGGGTGCTCGGCCGCCTGCTCGCCCCGGTGACGGGCTTCGGGGTGACCCTAAGGAACTTCTTCAGCCCCGCCGTCACCGAGCAGTACCCCTTCGAGAAGGTCCCCCCGGCGCCCCGCTTCCACGGCCGCCACCAGCTCAACCGGTATCCCGACGGGCTGGAGAAGTGCATCGGCTGCGAGCTGTGCGCCTGGGCCTGCCCGGCGGATGCCATCTATGTCGAGGCCGCTGACAACGCCGAGGTCCGGGCCGAGACCGGCGGGGGACAGGTGAGCCCCGGCGAGCGATACGGCCGTGTCTATCAGATCAACTACCTGCGCTGCATCGGCTGCGGGATGTGCATCGAGGCCTGCCCGACGCGCGCCCTGACCATGAGCAACGACTACGAGATCACCGGCCCCACCCGCGAGGGCCTCATCTACCCCAAGGAAGACCTGTTGGCGCCGCTGGCCGCCGGCGTCCTGGCCGCCCCGCATCCCATGGTGGCCAACACCACCGACCACGACTACTACCGCGGCGAGGTGGGCGGGCCGACGGCCGCCCAGGTGGAGTGGGTCAAGGAGAGGCGGCCGGGCGACCCGAGCCTACCGGCGGCCGCCGCCGTCGCCGCCGGAGACGCCCCCCCGCCCCCGCCGACCGTCCACATGTTGCGCGACCCCGCCACCAAAGCGAACGCCTCCCGCGCCGCCGCCTCGACGGGATCGGCCGAGCTGCGGCGGTCAGCCCGGAAGGAGGAAGTCAGATGACCACCTCTGCCGCCGAGGCCGTGCTGTTCTGGTGCCTCGCCCCCCTCATGGTCGCCGCCGCCGTCGGGCTGCTGGTCGTCAGGCGCGCCGTGCACGCCGCCGTCTGCGTGGTGGGGCTCATGATCTCCGTGGCCGTGCTCTACATCGCCAATCAGGCCCCCTTCCTCGGCGTGGTGCAGGTGGTGGTCTACACCGGGGCCGTGATGATGCTGTTCTTGTTTGTGCTCATGCTGGTGGGCGTCGACTCGGCCGACTCCCTGGTCGAGACCATCAAGGGCCAGCGCGGCCTGGGGGTGACCTTCGGGATCGGCCTGCTGGTCATCCTGCTGTCCGTGCTAGCCCACACCGACCTGCCGGAGGCGATCGGCCTGACCACGGCCAACCAGGAAGGCAACCCGAACGCCCTCGCCGAGATCCTGTACGGCCAGTACGCCCTCGCCATGGTGGTGGTCGGGGTGCTCCTGGTCACCGCGGCGCTCGCGGGCCTGGTGCTGACCCACCGCGCCCGGATTGCCCCGCGCTTAAGCCAGCGCGAACTGTCCAGCCGACGAGTGGCGGCGCGGCCCGGCGCGCTGCTGGCCCCGCCGCCCGCGCCCGGCGTCTACGCGCAGAATAACGCGATGGACACCCCGGCCCTTGGGCCGGACGGTCGGCCCATTGAGGAGTCGGTCTCGCGGGTGCTGCGGATTCGCGGGCAGGCGCGCGATGCCGGTGAGGTGGCCGGTGGCCGGGAGGCCGAACGGCTTACCGCCGGGCACGATCACCTGCCCATGACCGCCACCGGGGTGGTGCCCCCGGCCCACCCTGCGCCCCACCCAGGGCCACAGGCACCCCCGGCCCTGGATGCCGTCGAGATCGAGGACCTGGCCGCCGAGGCGGCCGAGAGCGAGGCGAGCGAGTAATGGCCATCACCAACTACCTGGTCCTCGCCATGATCCTGTTTGCCCTCGGGACCACCACCGTGCTGCTGCGCCGCAACGCGATCATCGCGTTCATGGGCATCGAGGTGATGCTCAACGCCACCAATCTCGCCCTGGTCACCTTTGCCCGCATTCACGGCGACCTCACCGGCCAGGTGCTCGCCTTCTTTGTGATGGTGGTGGCCGCCGCCGAGGTGGTGGTGGGCCTGGCGATCATCGTCACCATCTTCCGTTCCCGACGGACCGCCTCCGTCGACGACGCCAACCGGCTGGCCGGGTAGGAGGTGGGGACATGTTCGGCGCATCCCTGGCCCCGTGGGTCATCGTGGTTCCGCTTCTCAGCGCGACGCTCCTGCTGCTGGCCGGCCGGAGGGCCGACCGGTGGGGGCACTGGCTCGCCGTGGCGGCCAGCGGGGCCTGCCTGCTGGGCGGGGCGGTCATGGTCACTGGCATGTGGCGGGCCGACCCCGCCGCCCGGCAGGCGCTGGTTTCCTGGCCGACGTCGGGTGTCGCCTGGATCAGCGCCGGCGACCTGCGCGTCCCGCTCGAGCTGCGGGTCGATCAACTCTCGGTGACGTTTGTGCTGCTGGTGACCTTTGTCGGCTTCCTCATCCACCTGTACTCGGTCTCCTACATGGCCCACGACCCTGACCGTCGTCGCTTCTTTGCCTACCTCAACCTCTTTGTGGCGGCCATGTTGCTCCTGGTGCTGTCCGACTCGTTTGTGCTGTTGTTTGTCGGTTGGGAGGGGGTGGGCCTGGCCTCCTACCTGCTGATCGGCTTCTGGGACCGGGTGCCCGCCAACGCCACGGCCGGCAAGAAGGCCTTTGTGATGAACCGCATCGGTGACATGGGCCTGCTGGCGGCCATGGCGCTGCTGTTCGCCCAGGGCCACGGCCTCGGCTTCGGACCGGTACTCGCCGGCGCCTCCGGGCTGGGGGAAGGGACGGCCACGGCGGTCGGCCTGTGTCTGCTGTTGGCCGCCTGCGGCAAGAGTGCGCAGGTTCCACTGCAGGCCTGGCTCGGTGACGCCATGGCGGGGCCGACCCCGGTCTCGGCCCTCATCCACGCCGCCACCATGGTCACGGCAGGTGTCTACCTGGTGGTGCGCTCACACGCCATCTTCGAGGCCGCCCCCGCCGCGCAGCTGGTGGTGGCCATCGTCGGCGCGATCACACTGCTTTACGGGGCCGTCGTCGGCTGCGCCAAGGACGACATTAAGAAGACGCTCGCCGCCTCCACCATGAGCCAGATCGGCTACATGATGCTCGCGGCGGGCCTAGGGCCGATCGGCTACGCCTTTGCGATCTTCCACCTGGTCACCCACGGCTTCTTCAAGGCGGGCCTGTTCCTGGGCGCCGGTTCGGTGATGCACGCCATGGGTGACAGCACCGACATGCGCCGCTTCGGTGGCCTCTCCCGGCTGCTCCCGGTCACCTACGTGACGATGGGCCTGGGCTGGCTGGCCATCCTGGGCATCCCGCCGCTGTCCGGCTTCTGGTCCAAGGACCGTATCATCGAGGCCGCCTTCACCGGGGTTGGCCTGCGGCCCTGGGTGTTCGGTCTGGCCGCCCTCCTGGGCGCCGGTGTCACCGCCTTCTACATGACTCGGCTGTTCTTTATGACGTTTCTCGGCCGGCGGCGTTTCGACGACGACGTGCACCCGGCCGAGGGATCCTGGCTGATGCGCCTGCCGATGATCATCCTGGCGGCCGGGTCGGTGGCGCTCGGCTGGCTGCTGACCCTGGGGGGCGGCATCACCGGCTGGCTGGCCCCGGTGCTGGGCGAGCCGCAGCACCAGGAGCCGGTGATCGCGGCGCCCGCGCTGCTGGCGGCAACCCTCACCCTGGTGCTCCTGGGCGGGCTTCTCGCCTGGTGGCGGTATCTGCGCTCCGCAGTTCCGGTGGAGGCCCCGCCGGGGAACCTGGCGGTGCGCGCGGCCCGCGCCGACCTGTATCAGGACAACTTCAACGAGACCCTGGTGGCCGTGCCCGGCCGCTGGCTCACCCGGGGCCTGGTCCGCTCCGAGCGCGGGGTAGACGGCGCCTTTGGCGGCCTCGGGCGGGGGGTGGCGGGAGCCGGCGAACGGCTCCGGCGGGTGCAAAACGGCTACGTCCGCACCTACGCCGCCACCGCCATCGGCGGGCTGCTGGTGTTGACGGCCATCGTGCTCTCCCTGATCGGAAGGGGGTAGGAGATGTTCATCTGGCTGATCCTGCTAATTGCCTGGCCCCTGTTGGCCGCGGCCGGCACCGCCCTGGCGGGCAGGAATGCCCGGGTGGTCGCCCTGGCCGGCTCCCTGGTGCAGGTGGGGTGGATGGCCGGCGCGCTGAGCGCCTTCGACGCTTCTCGGGCGGGCGGGCACCAGCTGACGCACACCTGGCGGTGGATTCCGGGCCTTGGCGCCTCGTTCGCCATCGGCGTCGACGGCGTCGGGCTGCTGCTGCTCGCGATGGCTACCCTGCTGGTTCCCTTGGTGATCCTGGCCGCGTGGCGAGAACAGCCGGACGGAAGGCAGGCCGCCCGCTACCTGACGCTGGTGCTGGTGTTGCAGGCCTTCATTTCTGTGATCCTCGCCGCCCGTGACCTCTTCTTGTTCTACGTGGTGTTCGAGGCGATGCTGATCCCGGCCTACCTGCTGATT
>WRIF01000159.1 GCA_009782865.1 Promicromonosporaceae bacterium | reverse complement strand
GGTACTGCGCTGGGTTCGGTGTTCCGCACCGACTTTGTGGCGCTGCCCCACGGTGGCGATGAGGCCACGGAGATGACCGGGCGGGCCAGTGTCTACATTGGTTCCAATGAGGCGGCGGTGGTCTACCTGGAGCCCGGCATCCCCGTGGCCCCGGCCCCGGCCGGCCTTGAATGCGTGCTGGCCCCCAACATGCCCGGCTGGGGTAACGCGGCAAACGCCTCCCGCCGTTACGTCGGGATCGCGCTGGCCCTGCCCCGCGGATACCAACTGCTCTCCGACACCGTCACGTTCACCATGGAGTTTTCTGTCTACGACGCGAACGACCAACCCCTGGACCTCTTCGACCTGCTGCGCGCCCCGCGCTTCCAGGTGGACTTTGTTCCCTACGATGGCCGTCAGGGAACCAACATCCCCGCCTGGGAGCACTTGCTCGCCCAGCCCACCTCGCGCCCCCAGGTGGCGGTGAACCCCCTGCCGGGAACCAACACCATCGAGGTCACCATGTCAGGGCTGGACCTCACCGTCGACCTGCCCCCGGTGTCCCGCAACGGGGCGGCTCTGAACCCCGACTGGCAGTTCTTCGCCGCGACCTACCTGAACCTGACCTTCCGGCCGATGCTGGAACTGGACCTGCCGGTCCGCTTCGCGGCCGAGATTCGAAACTGCACCGGCACCACCCTGGGCGGGCAGACGGTGGTCGATGGCACCGACATCCAGAATCCCGACTTCACCGGCGGCACGGATGACAACAGCACCGTCGGCGCCCCGTTCAATCCCCCGGGAACCGGCTGGAGCTTCACCTGGCGGCGGACCAGCGACTGGGGCGACGGCGCCGGCCTGCGGGACCTGCTCGGAGGCGTCCCGAACGCCCTGGAAGACACCGGCAACTCCAACTCGGGGCTGGGATGGGTGGCCCCAGGCCAGCATGTGCTGGCCCGAGGTGCCTCAAACTTTGTGGTCGGCACGGTCACGGCGGACACCCGGGTGGGCACCTGCCTCGCGGTTGACCCGAACACCGCCCTGCCGAGGGCGGTGGAGGCGCTAGACACGATCTCGGGCCAGAACCTGGACCCGGCCAATCTGACGCTGTGGTACACCACCGACCAGGTGTTGAACACCTCGACTGCGCAGGTGACGGCCGCCTCCCTGGACTGCTCCATGGACGGGCCCAGCACCTGGCGGCAGCTCCCGGTGGACTGGACCTTGGCTGGATCATCTCGCCGCACGGTGACCGACTTCCCCGCAGACACCACCGCCTGGAAGGTGCTGTACGCTCCGCCGGTCGGCCAGTCGTATGTCGCCGCCCACCAGGTCTTCGCCGTCTACGAGGTGATGGACCTGCCGGCCGACGCGCAGGTGTGGTTTGTGGCCGCCCGCCGGATGGGCGCCGACACCTGGGAGGCGATCCCGGGCTCACAGGTGGGCACCCCTCAGCCGGGATCGCTGTTCACCGGCACCACCATGTCCGCCGACCGCTTCACGATCATTGCCTGGTCGCCGCGGGTGACGATCGACACCTCGCACATCTCGCCCAGCTTCGGCACCGAGGTGACGCTGCCGGTGGTGCACGGGCCGCGCGGTATCCGCAACGCGGGCTCCACCCCGGTGGACTACGTGGTCGAGGTGACCCTGCCCGCCGGGGTGACCTTCACCGGCGTGGCCGACGGCACGCCCGCCCCGCGCTCGGTGGTAATCGACCCGGTGACGGGGATCACCACGCTCGAGTGGGACGCCCGGAACTACATCAACGAAGACCAGACATTCGAGGTGCTGGTGGACGCGGCCTGGCTCTCCGGACCGCGACGAGCTGACACCAGAGTGACCTCGGACAACCCGGTGTTGGCCGAGCGCTTCGCCACCATCCCGGCGACGCGGGACTACACGACGATGGTGCGCACCCCGGAGGGAGAAACGCGGCTCACCGTTGCCACGACCTCTCCGCTGCCGCTGGACGAGTATCACCGCTGGACGGTCACCCTGACCAACCTCGACACCCGTGACCGGGACCTGACGGACACCATCGTGGTGCTGCCCTGGAACGGTGACGGACGGAGCACCGCCCACCATGGGACGCTCTCGCTTGGCGAGGTGTTGCCTGGCCCCAACCAGGAGGTGTGGTTCACCACCGCGCCGGCCGCGTCCCTGGATGCCGATCCGCGCGCGGCTGCCAACGGGGGCCTAGGGAACCCGGGTGCCTCCAGCATCTGGGTCAATGTCCGCCCCGCCGACTCCACGGCCGTCACCGGCATTCGGCTGGTCTCCACCGTTCCCCTGGAGCCGGGCGAGACCTTCGTCACCGTCATCTACACCGCCAACCTGGGCGGGCGGGCCGGTGACTGGATGGCCCTTTCGGCCGAGGCCCGCGAATCGATGATGCCCGGCACCCAGATGTACGCGGGCACCGCCCGTCGCTACCTTGGCGCCCCGGACATTGCGGTGACCAAGACCAGCCCGCTGGGCGATCCCGCCCTCCTCGTGGTGCCCGGCGCCGACGTGACCGAAATCCCGGTGCTCTTCACGGTGGAGAACACCGGCAACGACGCCCTGATCAACCTCACCTGGGCGGATGTGACCCTGGCCGGCCCAGACGTCATCTGGACTCACTGCGAACCCGGCCTGCCCGCCGGCGGTAACGGTGATGACAACGGCTACGACCCCGGCAACGGAAATGGTTCCGGCAATGGGGACGATGGCAGCTCACCGAACGGCCTCGGCTATGGCAACGGGAACGGCGACGGTGCTGGCAACGGCAACGGTGACGAGAACGGCGCTGCCGAGAACCCGCTGGCTGGCCTGACGGTGAACCAGGTGTTCGCCGCCCTGCGTCTGGACCCGGGTGACGGATTGACCTGTCACGGCACCCTGGACATGACGGGCGCGGAGTTCCACCACAATGACCTGACGATCACCGGCCTCGGCTACGCCAGCCTCACGCAGGTTCGGGACTCGGACGACTGGCAGATCACCGTCGTCACGGGCGTCTGTGAGAAGGAGTACACCGAGCGCGTGTTGCAGCCCGGTGAGACCACCACGCACACGTGGACCATCCGCAACGACAATGAGCTGGACATGCCGGTGTCCGCAGCCACCGACCTGGCCGCCGCCCTGGCCCACACCGAGCTGGTCGACGGCTCCCTCGTCGCCACCAAGGTCGGCCCGACCGGGGAGTACGACCTCACGGCCGACGCCCTACTGGACGGCACCCTCCTCACCTGGGAAGGTGTCATCGCGGCCGGGAGCGCCATAGTGGTCTCCTATGACCTGCTCGCCGGCGGTCCGGTCGACTATCAGGTCGAGATCTCGGTGGTCACCGACACTTGTGTGGGGCCTTGCGAGGTGCCGCTGGTGCTCCTCGCCCCTGAACAGGAAGACCCCGAACAGGAAGTTCCCGAGAATCTGGATCCGGCGATCCCCACCCCTGAACCGACGCCTACCCCTGACCCGACGCCCAGCCCAACTCCCACTCCTGACCCGACGCCTAGCCCGTCGCCGGAGGCGGCCCCGTCGGTTCCGGCCAGGCCCACCCTGCCGGTCACCGGCGCCTCCGCCATGTTGACCGTCCTCGTGGCCGTCACCCTGTTTGGTCTCGGTGGGCTGTTCCTCAATCTCAGGAAGCAGACGGCCACCGCCCGCCACCAGCGTGGAGACTGATCGCGCCGCCTAAGCCGCGGCAGAGAACCTCACGAGGTTCTCTGCCGCGGTCAGACGTTGAGCACCCGGCTCATTTCCGTGCGGTTGTCCACGCCCAGCTTGCGGAACACGCGGTGCAGGTGGTTCTCCACCGTGCGCACCGAGATGAGCAGGCGGCGCGCGATCTCCTGATTGCTGAGGCCAGAGGCGGCCAGGCGGGCGATCTCGTCCTCGCGGGCGGTCAACTCGGCCCCGTCGGCCGCCGACCGCAGCCCGGCGGTGGCCTCGTCTCCCCACACGGAGAGCCGTCGTCGCGCCTCCTCGTGTGCCTCGGCCGCCTGCCCCGCGGACCCGGCGGCGCGCATCGCCGCCAGGGCCACCGCGTAGGCCTTGGTGGCCGACCAGATCAGGCCGGCCTCGGCGTGCCGGTTGGCGACCTGCAGCTGGCCCTCGTGGTCACCCGAACCGAGCGCCTCGATGAAGTCCGTGAACTCTTCGATCAGTGGGGAGGGAATCTGCTTGGCGGCGGTCAGCAGCACCTCGGCCCGGGCGGCGGTCGGCTCCTCGGAGAGGGCAAGCAGCCCGCAGACGAATCCCGACAGCAGATACCCGCGCCCCAGGTGCTCCGTGGCCTCGCTCCAGAGCCGTTCGGCGGCCAGGGCGCGGGCGGCGGCCGGCGGAAGGTCCACACCGTCCAGGGCGGCCAGCGCCGCAGTGGGAGAACTGAACGGGAACGGCCCGGGATAGGCGCCGATGTCGGCGGCCTGGGCGGCCATGGAGCGCGCCGTGGTGATCCGCCCCTCCTCGACGGCGGCGTAGGCGGCCATCGAGGTCAAGGCCACCATCTGGGGGCGCATCAAGGCCGAGAGCACCCCGGAGGAGAGCACCGAGCCGAGCAGGCCGCGCAGCTCGCCATGGCGTCCGCGCAGCAGGTACACCTGGGAGGCAACGTATGCCGCACCGGTTATCCCCTCAATCTCGTGCTCTAGCCGTGCCTGGTGCAGTTGGG
This sequence comes from Promicromonosporaceae bacterium, assembly GCA_009782865.1. GTDB lineage: Bacteria > Actinomycetota > Actinomycetes > Actinomycetales > Cellulomonadaceae > Xylanimonas. The sequence continues at coordinate 272 of WRIF01000159.1, read as the reverse complement.
CCAGCGCCAGCTGCAGGGCCTCGTCGAGGCGGTTCTCCAACAGCAGGGCGTACGCCTCGGTGGCCGCAAAGGTGCGGGAGAACGGCCCTTCCTCCGGATTGACGGCCTGCAGGGCCTCGAGCGCCTCCTCGGAGCGGCCCCGGGCCAGCAGGAGTTCGATGGTTACAAAGCCCATGGCGTTGCGGGTGTCCGGCTCCTCGATGCCGCGCAGGGGGGGCAGGGAGTCGGGGTCGGGGCAGTGGTCGAGCAGGTACACCAGGAAGGTGTCAACC
>WRIF01000158.1 GCA_009782865.1 Promicromonosporaceae bacterium | reverse complement strand
GTGACCCTAGGTCGAGACGAGTTGCCCTCCGCCGCCTCGCCGCCGCGCGACCCCGAGGTTTACGCCGCCGCGGTGATCGAGCTGGTGTGCCAGATCCCGCCCGGGCGGGTGATGACCTACGGCCTGATCTCGGAGGTGCTACACGATCACCTTGGCTACGGGGGGCCGCGCCTGGTCGGAAACGTGATGTCCGGCTCGGGTGACCGGCTGGGACACCTGGTGCCCGAAGGGGTCGACTACCCGTGGTGGCGGGTGGTGAACGCGGCGGGCGCCCCGCCTGCGCCACACGCCGCCGAGGCGCTCGCGGGCCTGCGCGCCGAGGCCACCCCGCTGCGGCGGGACGGAACCCGGGTGCGCCTCAAGGACGCAATCTGGTTCCCCGGCGCCGACGGCTGAGCCCGCCCTTGAGAGAGCCCTGAGAAGTGAGTTGGCGGGGGCGCTCTGGCTAGGATGAGGGCGCTACGTCGTCGTCGCCAACGCTAAGGAAGTGCCCCATGAGCCAGCCCGCCTACCTCAACCCCGCGCTGCCGATCCCCGAGCGGGTGGCCGACCTGCTCGGCCGGATGACCATCGCGGAGAAGGTCGGCCAGATGATGCAACTGGACGCGCAGGGCGACCTGGCCGACCTCATCTTGGGCCAGCACGTCGGCTCGATCCTGCACACCTCACCGGAGCGGGCCATTGAGGCACACGAACTCACCGACCGAACCCGCCTCCAGATTCCCCTGCTCATCGGAGAGGACTGCATCCACGGCCACTCCTTCTTCCGGGGGGCCACGATATTCCCCACCCAGCTCGGCATGGCCGCCACCTGGGACGCGGACCTGATCGAGCAGGTCGCCCGGGCCACCGCGGTCGAGGCGAGCGCCACCGGCTGCCACTGGACGTTCTCGCCGGTGCTGTGCATCGCGCGCGACCTGCGCTGGGGACGCATCTCCGAGACCTTCGGGGAGGATCCCTACCTGATCGGTGAGTTCGCCGCGGCGATGGTGCGCGGCTACCAGGGTGACGGCCTGACCGACCCCACCGCGATCCTCGCCACCGCCAAGCACTTTGCCGCCTATTCCGAGACGCAGGGCGGTCGCGACGCCTCCGAGGCCGACGTGTCCCGTCGCAAGATGCGCTCGTGGTTCCTGCCGCCGTTCGAGCGCGTGGCCCGCGCCGGCTGCCGCACCTTCATGCTCGGCTATCAGACCACGGACGGCGTGCCGATCACCGTCAACGACTGGCTGCTGACCGATGTGCTGCGTGGGGAGTGGGGCTACACCGGCACCCTCATCACCGACTGGGACAACGTCGGTCGCATGGTCTGGGAGCAGAAGGTCATGCCGGACTACCCTACCGCGGCCGCCGCCGCCGTCAAGGCCGGCAACGACATGGTGATGACCACCCCGCAGTTCTTTGCCGGCGCCCAGGAGGCGATCGCCTTCGGCCTGCTGGCCGAGTCCGACCTCGACGCGCCCGTCTCCCGCATCCTGACCCTGAAGTTTGAACTCGGCCTGTTCGAGGACCGGCGTCGGCCGTCCGCCGAGCGGATCGCCGAGGTCATCGGCTCGCACCAAGACCTCAACCTGGAGGTCGCCCGCCGCAGCCTTGTGTTGCTCAGGAACGACGACGACGTGCTGCCGCTGGCTCAGGACGGCGCGAAACGCATCGCGGTGATCGGCCCGCTCGCCGACGACGAGCACAACATTCTTGGCGACTGGGCCGGCGCCTCCGGGCAGGTGGACTGGCTGCGCGAGGGCCACCCGCGCGAGATGACCACCACCGTGCTCGACGGCCTGCGGGCCGGTGTGCCTGCGGGCTGGGAGGTCACCTACGCCCAGGGCGCAGAGATCGTGAACCTGCTACCCAACCCGGCCAGCCCCACCTGGCCCGACGGCCAGCCCCGCTGGCCCATCGTCGAGCCGGCCCCCGCCGACCCCGGGGCGATTGCCGCCGCCGTGCGCGCCGCCGAGGCGGCCGACTATGTGGTCGCCGTGGTGGGGGACCGCATCGAGCTGGTTGGTGAGGTTCGTTCGACCGCCACCCTGGACCTGATCGGCGGGCAGATTGCCCTGCTCGACGCCCTGGCAGAGGTGGCTGAGCGCGACGGGAAGCCGCTGATCGTCGTGCTGTTGGCCTCCAAGCCGCTGGTGCTGCCCGCCTCCGTCGAGCGGGCCGCGGCGCTGCTGTGGGTCGCCAACCCGGGGATGAGGGGCGGGCAGGCGATTGCCGAACTCATCTTCGGGGCCATCGAGCCCGCCGGTCGGCTGCCGATTTCCTTTGCGCGCCATGTGGGCCAGCAACCCATCTACTACAACCAGGTGCGCGGGCAGCACGGCCGCCGGTACGCCGACCTCACCCAGGACCCCGCCTTTGCGTTCGGGGAGGGCCTCTCCTTCACCTCGGTGGAGTACTCCGACCTGCGGATTGTGGGTGCGGGACTGGCTTCCCTGGGGATGGGCACCCTCGGCCTTGGTTGGGGGCATGAGACGTTCGCTCCGGGCGCCGTGATCCCGCCGTTCGAGGTAGGTACGACGGTTCGGGCGCAGGTGACCCTCACCAACACCGGCGCGCGTCCGGCGCTGGAGACCGTGCAGGTGTACGTCTCTGACCTGGTCACCTCCGCCTCGTGGGCGGAGCGGGAACTGAAGGGATACCGGCAGGTGATGGTGGAGCCGGGCGCCTCGGTGGTGGTGGACCTGGAGCTGTCGGTCGCCGCCTGCACCATCGTCAATGCCCGCGGCGAGCGGGTGGTGGAACCCGGGGAGTTCGAGCTGCAGGTCGGCCCCAACTCCCGCCCGGAGACCCTCCTGCGCGCCGCCTTCACCGTCGGTTGAGGAGCCGCCCCCCCGCTGGTTGAGGAGACCGCTCTGCGGTCGTCTCGAAACCTGGCGGCCTCGACGTGGTTTCGAGCACCCCAACCGACGGCCGCAGCCCGCGGCAATCGGCCGGCGAAGTAGGCTAGGCGGGTGAACGTGACCGGGATTGTCCCTGCCCTGCTTGCGGACCCCGGTTTCGCCGCGGCGATCGGTGATGTCCGCGCGCGCGGGGAGGTGGAGGTGCGGGCCTCGGTTGGCGTGCGGGCCCCGCTGCTGGTGGAGGCCAGCGCCCAACGGCCGCTCGTGGTGGTCACGGCTTCCGGTCGCGCTGCCGACGATCTGGCTGCCGCCCTGCGCGCCTACCTGCCCGACGAGCAGTACGAGTCGGTGGCGGTGCTCCCCGCCTGGGAGACGCTGCCGCATGAGCGGCTCAGCCCCCGCGCCGACACGGTGGCTCGCCGCCTGGCGGTCTTCCGGCGCCTGGCCCATCCGGAACTCTCGCCGGTTGAGGAGCCGCATTCTCCGCCGGTTGGGGAGGCTACATCCCCGCCGGTTGAGGAGCCGCGTAGCGGCGTCTCGAAACCTAGCGGCATCGACGTGGTTTCGAGTGCCTCAACCGACGGCCATGCTGCCGACGTGGTTTCGAGTGCCTCAACCGACGGTCGCGGCCCGATCCGCATCCTGGTGATGCCCACCCGCTCCCTGCTGCAGCCGGTGGTCAAGGGCCTGGGCGACCTGGGGCCCGTCGCACTGCAGACCGGCGACAGCGCCGACCTGACGGAGGTGGCGCAGGCCCTGGTGGCCGCCGCCTACACCCGGGTGGACATGGTTGAGCGGCGCGGGGAGTTCGCCGTGCGCGGCGGCATCCTCGACGTGTTTGCCCCCACCGACCCCCACCCGTTGCGCCTGGAGTTCTGGGGGGACGAGGTAACGGAGATTCGCTGGTTCTCCGTGGCCGACCAGCGCTCCCTGGAGATCGCCGCCGCCGGCCTGTGGGCGCCGCCCTGCCGGGAGATCCTGCTCACCGACGCGGTACGTCGCCGCGCCCGCGAGCTCATCCCCTCCCTGCCCGGCGCCACCGACCTGCTCGACAAGCTCGCCGAGGGCATCGCGGCGGAGGGCATGGAGTCCCTGGCGCCCCTGCTGGTTGACGAGATGGTGCCGGTGCTCGACCTGGTGCCCGACGACGCCCTCCTGGTGATCGACGAGCCGGAACGGGTGCGCCGCCGCGCCCATGACCTGGTCGCCACCACGCAGGGGTTCCTGGAGGCCGCCTGGATCGGCGCCAGCGCCGGCGGCACCGCCCCGCTGCCCTCCCTTGAAGACGCCGGACGGGCCACCCCGACACGGAGCGACCGGGGGGCCGCCTCGCTGGACCTCAGCGCGGCCTCGTTCGCCTCCCTCGAGGAGGCGCGGGCCCTGGCTTCGTTGCGCGGGCTGGGCTGGTGGACGCTCACCTCCTTCGGCATGGATCACCCGGCAGTCCCGCCGGTTGAGGAGGCCGCCTCCCCGCTGGTTGAGGAGCCGCGTAGCGGCGTCTCGAAACCTAGCGGCTTCGACGTGGTTTCGAGTGCCTCAATCGACGGCCATGCTGCCGACCGGGTTTCGAGTGCCTCGACCGCCGGTCGTGTCCACCTGATAGGCACGCGGGACGTGACCAACTTCCGCGGCGATTTCCAGGGCGCCCTCGACCGCATCCGGCAACTCCAGGGCCAAAGTTGGCGGCTGATCATGACCACCGAGGGCCCCGGCCCCGCCCGCCGCATGGTCGAGCAGCTGGGTGCCGAGGGCACCCCGGCCCGGCTGGTCGCCTCCATCACGGCCCCCATCGACGGGGCGGGAGCGTCGTCCGGGCACGGGTTAGGCCCTGGAGGCTTCGTCGCCGCCGACGGCGCGGCACCCCCCGCAGCGCTCGACGACGTTGCAGTTACCCCCGCGGCGCCCGCCGCCGGCGCCGAACCCGGCGTGGCGAGCGCGCCTTCCTGGCTGGAGCCGGGCGTGGTGCTGGTCACCCCGGCCATGGTCGGCAAGGGATTCGTGGCGCCCGGGCTCAAACTCGCCGTCTTCTCCGAGGCCGACCTCACCGGCCGCGCCGGCCCCTCGACCAAGG
>WRIF01000157.1 GCA_009782865.1 Promicromonosporaceae bacterium | reverse complement strand
CGCCGAATACGTCGCCGGCCGCCCGGCGCACCGGGCCGAGCGCGGCCCCGGTGATCACCCGGGCCGCACCGGCGCCTGCGGTCATCAGCCCCAGCCCATCTGGTTGCCGCCGACCCGCTCACGGCGGATCGTCTCGGTGTAGCCGCTGCGCGCGAACGCCGCGATGGGGTCGGGGTCGAGGCCCATGTCGGTGCGCATCTCGGCGAGCAGCGGGCGCACATCGGTGTTGTACGCGTCCATCAGCACGGCGTTGGCTGCCAGTACGTCGCCCTCGCGCTGCGCGAGCGCCAGCGCGTCGGTGTCCACGAGCAGCGCCTTGGCGGTGGCCTCCTGCACGTTGAGCACCGAGCGAATCTGTCCGGGAATCTTGTCCTCGACGTTGTGGCACTGATCGAGCATGAAGGCCACCTGGGTGTCGGCGGCCAGGCCGCCCCCGCGAACCACCTCGACCATGATGCGGAACAGCTGGAAGGGGTCGGCGGCCCCCACGATCAGGTCGTCGTCGGCGTAGTAGCGCGAGTTGAAGTCGAACGCCCCCAGTTTGCCGAGGCGCAGCAGCTGGGCCACGATGAACTCGATGTTGGTGCCGGGGGCGTGATGTCCGGTGTCCAGGCAGACCACGGCGCGCTCTCCGAGGGGGGCAACCTGGGCGTAGGCGGTGCCCCAGTCCGGGACGTCCATGTGGTAGAACGCCGGCTCGAAGAACTTGTACTCCAGCACCAGGCGCTGCTCGCCCGAGAGCGCGGCGTGGATCTCCGCCAGCGACTCGGCCAACAGGTCCTGCCGGGTGCGCATGTCGGCCTGGCCGGGGTAGTTGGAGCCGTCGGCCAGCCAGATCTTCAGGTCGCGGGAGCCGGTGGCCCCCATGATCTCGATGCATTCCAGGTGGTGGTCGATGGCCTGGCGGCGGACGGCCGGATCGAGGTGCGTCAACGAGCCAAACTTGTAGGCGTCGTCCTGGAACGTGTTGGAGTTGATGGTGCCGAGGTCGACGCCCAGGCCTTGGGCGTAGGCACGCAGGGCGGCGTAGTCGTCGACCTTGTCCCAGGGGATGTGGAGAGCCACCTTCGGGGCGAGGCCGGTGGCCGCGTGCACCTGGGCGGCGTCCGCGATCTTCTCCCAGGGGTCGCGCGGGGTACCGGGCGTGCCAAAGACCTTGAAGCGGGTGCCCGAGTTGCCGTACGCCCACGACGGCACCTCGATCTGAAGGCGGTCGAGGACGGTGGCCTGCGCGGCGGTGAGGCTGGACATGTGGGTCTCCTTCGGCGGGCGGCGCGAGGCGGCGGCGCCATCGATGCTCTGTTTGTTGAAACGATTCAACCATGCGGTGACCACCCGCGGCAACCGAGTGTCCGAAATGTGTCTGGTTGCCGGTCGACCCCTGCCTGGCCCACCTAGGTGGCGGGTGGCTATGCTTCAACCGTCGAATCCAGGCCCCCATCACGAGGACACCCATGCCGCCCGTCACCCCCACGGCCAGCCCGCGAGCCTCCGTTGTCGAGGTCGCCCGGCACGCCGGCGTGTCGGTGGGCACCGTCTCGAACTACCTCAACCGCCCCGACAAGGTGGCGGCGGCCACCAGCGCCCGGGTCCGGGCGGCGATCGACGACCTGGGCTTCACCCCCAGCATCCCCGCCAGGCAACTGCGCTTGGGAACGATGGCCGTCGCCGGCGCCATCGTCCTGGACCTGGGCAACCCGTTCTTCACCGACCTGGCGCTCGGCATGCAGAACCGGCTGGCGCGGGACGAGTGGACGGTGATGCTGGCTGGTTCCCAACAGAGCGCCACCGACGAGAGGCGCTTCCTGACCCTGTTCGAGCAGCACGGGCTGCAGGCCGTGGCGGTGGTACCCGCGACCGACGACGTGAGCCACCTGACCGCCCTGGCGGAGCGGGGCCTGCAGGTGGTGCTGCTGGATCGGGCCTCTCCCGATCCCCGGGTCTCATCGGTGGCCGTGGACGATGTCTTTGGGGGGCGCCTGGCGGCGGAGCACCTGTTGGGCCTCGGCCACACCCGCCTCGCCATGCTCAACGGGCCGCAGTCGGTCAGGCAGTGTGCGGATCGCTTCGCCGGCGCCGTCGCCGCTGCGGGCCAGGCCGGGCTGGGCCCGGAGGCCATCGAGGAGGTCACCGTGACCCTGGACCCGGCGGGAGGCCAGGCCGGAGTCGAACGGCTGCTGGCCAGTGACCGGCCCCCGACGGCCCTGTTCTGCGTCAACGACCTGGTGGCCCTCGGCGCCCTGCGCACCCTCCGCAATGCGGGGCTGGGGGTGCCGGACGACATGGCGGTGATCGGCTACGACGACGTCTCCTACGCCAGCGAGCTGCTGGTGCCCTTGTCTTCCATTCGCCAGCCGGCCCAGCAGATCGGCGTCGCCGCGGCCGAGCTGCTCCTGCGCCCCCCCGGCGACCAGCCAGGGGCGCAGGTCTGGTTCCAGCCAGAACTCATGGCCCGCGCCTCAACCACGGCAGCCGCGGCCTGACCGGAACCGAGGCAGCGGGCGCAGGGCCGAGGCGACGGGCGCAGGGGATCAGCCGCCGACCATTCCCCACACGCCATGCCCGATCAGGGCGAGCCCGGCCAGGGCAACCACCACCCACAAGATCACGCGATTGCGCGACGGCTTGTTGCTGGCGGGTGGTTGCTCCTCAAAGGGGTTGAAGGACATCGGGACTCCTTAGGCGTCGAGTTCTGCGGCGGTGGGCGGGTCGCAGCCGCGGCGCGAGACGGTGATGGCGGCGGCGCGGGCGGCACGGCTGAGGACCAGCCTAATCTCGTCGTCGGACAGGGCGGCCAGCCGTTCACCGGCCAGCGGGCCGACGGCGCCGAAACGAACCAGGCCATCGAGCAGTGCCGCCTCGAAGGTGTCCCCAGCGCCGACCGTGTCGACCACCTCGGTGGCGACGCCTGGAATCTCGATCATTGTCGGCCCCAGTTCCTGAGCGGGTTTGGACCCTTGGTCTTGACCCTTCGACAGGCTCAGGGCAGCTTGGTTTCGAGACGCCTGCTTCGCAGGCTCCTCAACCAGCGGCGATTCGGCGGGCTCGACCGGCGGAGGTTCGATCGGCTCGGTCGACAGGGGCGCGCGGAAGGCGACTGCCCCCTCGGCGCCACGGGTGACGACCACCATCCGCGGGCCGAGCGTGGCCCAGCGGACGGCGGCATCCAGCGGGTACTCCTCGGGGTAGTACCAGCCCAGGTCTTCGTCCGAGACCTTGACCACATGGGCGAGGGCCACGAGCTGCTCGACGCGGGCGCGGGCCGCCGTGACGTCTGGGGTGATGGCCGGCCGGGCGTTGGGATCAAGGCTGAGGAGGGCGCGATCCCCCGCCGACTCGAAGAGGGCCTCGACCAGCGTTCCGCCCGGCTCAAGCACGGTGGCTATCGATCCCGAGTGCAGCACCTCGCAGTTGCCGGCGGCGAGGGCCGCGACCGCCGGGTCCGGGTTCCAGGTGAGGTCAAACCGATAGTCGGCGGCACCGGTGGCGTCCAGGGTCGCCAGGGCGGTGGAGGTGCGGCCGGCCGGATTGGCGATCACCTTGACCTGCGAGGCCTCCAGCCATTCCTGAACCGCCCGGCCACGAGGGTCTGCCCCAAGCGTGGTGACGAGCATCGGGGTGTGGCCGAGGCGACCCATCGCGAGGGCGACGTTGGCGGGCGATCCTCCGGGCACCTCGGTCGAGGCGCCGTCGGGGTCGGTGATGACATCGACGAGCGCCTCTCCGATCACACAGATTCGCGCGGCCATCAGGCTCCCGGGATCGCGACGCGGTGGCTGAGGAGGGCGGCCGGAAGCATCGGGGTCAGCGGCAGCAGCGGGATCAGTGCACACTGCAGCGCGTGATAGATGTCTGGCTTGCCCGGCCAGACGGTGGCGGTGGGACGGTTCTGCTCATCGAGTTCGTGATGCCAGGAACCGCGCTCCAGGTCCAGCAGGTGCTCTCGGGCATAGTCCCAGAACCTGCCATACCACTCTCCGAACCGCGGCTCCCCGGTCCGGGCGAAGAGGCTGTGGGCGGTGGCGATGCCCTCGCACACCACCCAGTGCATCCGGGTGCGCACCACCGGCTGGCCGGACCAGTCGGTGGTGTAGACAAACCCGGGCGCCCCGTCCACGTCCCAGGAGTCGGCGGCCGCCCGTGCGTACAACGCGCGGGCGGGGGGCAACAAATCGGCGGCCTGGGTGGCACCGCCTGCGGCATGATTGGCAGAGTCGGCCTCGAAGTGGAGCACCAGCCGGGCCCACTCGAAGCCGTGGCCCGGGGTGGCGCCATACGGTTTGAACTGGTCCCCGGGCCTGTCCTTGTTGAGTTCCAAGTCCGGCACCCAATCGGCAGTGAAGTGCTCGGGGAGCCGGCCGTCATGGTCCGCCGCCAACCCGACTGCGAACTGGGTGATGCCCCGCGCCCGCTCCCGCCAGGGCGCCCGCTCGCCCTCGGGCAGGGCGTCAATCACGGCTAACATGGCCTCTAGGGTGTGCATGGTGGCGTTGACTCCCCGGTAGGGGTCCAACTTGGTGAAATCCGCGTTCCAGGTGTCCACCGGACGGCCATACTCCCCGTCCCAGAACTTGTCCAGGTAGACGGCCGTGGCGTCCGCCAGCAACTCCGGGCCCCCCGGAATCCCGGCGGTGGTGGCGGAGGCACCCGCGAGCATCACAAAGGCGTGGTCATAGGCGGACTTGCCACTGGCCAGGTCAGGCGCTGCGCCGTCGTCCGAAACCGCGTGGAACCAACCGCCATTTACCCGATCTCTCAGGCCCCCGTGGCGTAACCTCTCAACCAGGAGGCGCGCCAACGGGCCGAAGCCTGGTATTCCCATCAGGTGTCCCAACGAGAAGCAGTGTGTCATCCGGCAGGTGATCCAGGTCTGTGCGCCCTGTCCCAGGTCCGGAACGCCGGCCGCGTCCAGGTACGCCGCCCCGGCGCCCGCGGCCCCAAAGTCTCCCGGCACCACAGACGCCACCCC
>WRIF01000156.1 GCA_009782865.1 Promicromonosporaceae bacterium | reverse complement strand
CGTCGTCCGCCCACCTTCAGCATCCGCTCCACCAGCGCCTCCACCTCGCCGGGGGCAAGTACCACGGTGGTCAGTTCCGGCCGGCCGCCCCGCGCCACCCACACCTCCGTCGGACCGTTGATCCACAGCTCCTCGACATCGTCGGCGTCCAGGTACCGCTGGAGCGGCCCGAATCCGGCAAGCAGATCGGTGATCGCGCGCACACAGGCCGGGGCGTCGGCCAGTGCCGGCACCTGTCCGCGGTGGGCTCGCTCGTTGTAGTCGCCGAGGGCGGAGGCGATTAGCCGATCAAACTCGCGGCGCTCGCGGAGCGGGTCGATGCCACGGCTGCGCACCAGTTCACGGACCTCGGCGGTGAGGACCTGCTGGGCGGAGGTGGTGGTGGTCATGGGCTTGAGGCTGTCACCGTGGGGGTGCGGCGGGGAAGCGTGATGTCCACCTGACGGAAATCGGCGGCTGTGACCTGGGAACTCGCCAGCCTGGTCACGGGCCGAGCCCCTGGACGGTAGCCTTGGGGCCGTGGCCAACCTTGACTTCACCTCCGAAATCCGCGACCTGCGCGCCACCCTGGAGTCCATCGCGGCCGTCTCCGACCCCGCCAAGTTGCAGGCAAAGATCGATGAACTGACGGTGGCCGCCTCCGCGCCCGACCTCTGGGATGACCCCGAGGCGGCGCAGCAGGTGACCTCGGCGCTGTCGGTCACCCAGGCCGAGTTGAACCGGGTCAACGACCTTGGCGCCCGCATCGACGACGTCGAGACGCTGGTGGAACTCGGCAGGGAGATGGAAGACGAGGCCACGCTCACCGAGGCCGAAGCCGAGGTGGGAGCCATTCGCGAGGCCTTGGAAGCCTTGGAGGTGCGGACCCTGCTGTCGGGGGAATACGACTCGCGGGAGGCGGTTGTCACCATCCGCGCCGGGGCGGGGGGCGTCGACGCCGCCGACTTCGCCGAGATGCTGTTGCGCATGTACCTGCGCTGGGCGGAGCGTCACGGCTACCCGACCAGGGTGATGGACACCTCGTACGCCGAGGAGGCGGGGCTGAAGTCCGCGACGTTCGAGGTCAACGCCCCCTACGCCTTCGGCAACCTGTCGGTGGAGGCGGGAACCCACCGCCTGGTGCGCATCTCGCCGTTCGACAACCAGGGTCGCCGCCAGACGTCGTTCGCGGCCGTGGAGGTGGTGCCGCTCATCGAGCAGACCGACCACATCGAGATACCAGAGTCGGAGATCAAGGTGGACGTGTTCCGCTCCTCGGGCCCGGGCGGTCAGTCGGTCAACACCACCGATTCGGCGGTGCGCATGACCCACCTGCCCACCGGGATTGTGGTCTCGATGCAGAACGAGAAGTCGCAGATTCAGAACCGCGCCGCCGCGCTGCGGGTGCTGCAGTCGCGCCTGCTGCTGGTGCGCCGTCAGGAGGAGGCCGCGCTCAAGAAGGAGATGGCCGGCGACATCAAGGCCTCTTGGGGCGACCAGATGCGTTCATACGTGCTGCAGCCGTACCAGATGGTCAAGGATCTGCGCACCGAGAACGAGCAGGGCAACACGGCGGCCGTGTTCGACGGCTCCATCGACGGCTTCATCGACGCTGGCATCCGCTGGCGGGTGAACTCTCAGCGGTAGTTGGGGGTCCCCGGCTAGGCCGGCGAGAGTTCCAGTTCCGCCGCGGCGAGGGCGGAATCGGAGGGGAGCGTGGTGGCGGCCTCCGGATGGGTTGAGGAAGTCGGGGCGTCGTCGGCCCGCTCCAGGCGGAGCAGGCGGGAGCGCTGACGCAGCCACGACCAGGCCACCGGCAGCAGACCGAGCGTGTGGGCGATGGGGAAGGCCAGCGCCACCCCCACAAAGCCCAGCGCGCCGACCAGGAACACCGCAGACAGGACGCGCCCCACGGTCTCGAAGGCGCCGGAGACCACCGGCACCGTGGACAGGCCCATGCCCTGCACCGCGTTGCGCAGCACAAACACGGCGGCGACGATCCAGTACAGGGGCCCGTTGATCAGGAAGAAGGTGCGGACCATGTCCAGCACCTCGACCTCGCCGCCGCCAACAAAGAGGCCGGCGAGCAGCGGGCTTACCAGCGTCAACGTTAGGCCTATCACCACCGCAAACGCGGTACCGAGCAGGAGGGTGCGGCTGACCCCGATGCGGACGCGGCGCCACTCGGCGGCGCCGCGGTTCTGGGCGACATAGGTGACGACGGCGATGCCGAAGCTCATCAGGGGGACCACCGCGAGGTTCATCAGCCGCTCTACGGCGGTCCAGGCGGCCACCGAGGTGGCGCCCATGCCGTTGACTGAGATTTGCAACGCCACCGCCCCCACGGCGATAGTCGACATTTGTAGGGCCATCGGGATGCCGGTGCGCAGGGGTTCGGCCAGTGACCTCCAGCCGGCGGCGAGGTCCTCGCGGGTCAGGTGGAGGGCGGGAATGCGCCGTCGCACGACGAGGATCATGCCGGTCGCCGCCGCGAGGTGGCTGAACAGGGTGGCGAGAGGGGCGCCGACGACGCCCATGTTGAACCCACCAATGAAGACGGCCACCAGGGCGGCGTTGAGGATCGAGGAGCCCACCAGGAAGTACAGGGGGGTGCGGGAGTCACCGAGGGCCCGAATGGTGGAGATCAACAGGTTCATCGTCACCGAGATCGCCGCACCGCCCAGCAGCACGCCGAGCACCAGGGTGGACTCGTCGAGGATTTCCGGGGGAACATTGGTCAGCGACAGCAGCTGGCGGGCGAACCCGGCCCCGAAGGTGGTGATGATCGCGGCCAGGCCGACCGTGACGTAGATCCCCGCGGCGAAGAAGCGACGCACGGCGGCCAGGTCGCCGGCTCCGAAGGCGCGGGCCACCGGGATGGCCAGGCCGGCGTTGCCGCCCCAGCTGAGCCCCATCAGCAGGAAGACGACGGACGCCGGGGCGCCGATGGCCGCCAGCGAGTACGTGCCCAGAAAGTTGCCCACCACGGCGGCATCGATGAACAGGTAGACCTGCTGGAAGACGGCGCCGAGCAGGATCGGGGTCGCGAAGACCGAGATCAGCCTGGTGGGGGAGCCGTGAGTGAGATTTTGCATGCCACTTTCCCAAGGGATTGGTTCAGGGGATGATCGACATCGAATCGTTTCGACTCGCTTCGACCGGTGGGCAATGCTACGCCACCTGTCGCGCCGCTCGCTCCCCCGTGCTCGATCCGATGGCGCGTTGCGAGCGACTCAAACAAGGGCAGGCTGCGATGCCCCTCGGCGAGGCTTGAGGCGGCCGAGGGAGCAAGATGCAGGGAGCCTCCGCTACAAGACCCGGTCCGGCCGGGAGGACAGCACGGCGGTGGTCTCCATCCGCTGGCCGTCTCGCACCAAGGCGAGCGTGACGGTCGAGCCAATGGCCCGCTCTCGCACGAAGGCCGTCAGGGAGTCCGCCCCGGTCAGGGGGCGCCCGTCGATGGTGATGATGACGTCTCCCACCCGCAGGCCGGCGTCGTCCGCCGGCCCACCGGCGGTGATCTCGGTGACCGTCGCGCCGCGCCGGGTGGCGCCGTCAACCTCTACGTAGTCGCTCGCGATGGAGACGCCAAGGAGGGCATGCTGTGCGCTGCCGGTGGCGATCAGCTGCTGGGCGATGTTTGAGGCATGGTTCGATGGAATGGCGAAGCCCAGGCCGATAGAACCGGCCATCCCGCCAAATGGCCCCATCGAGATGGTTTGGATCGAGGAGGTGATGCCGATCACCTGGCCGCTGGCGTCGAACAGGGGGCCGCCAGAGTTGCCCGGGTTAATGGCCGCGTCGATCTGGATGGCGTTGGTCACCGCCCGCTCCGGGTTGGTCAGGCTTTCGCCAGCGGAGACCGGCCGGTCAAGGGCGGAGATGATGCCGGTGGTCGCGGTGTTCGACAGGCCGAGGGGGTTGCCGATGGCCAAGACGGGCTCGCCCACCACCAAGAGGCTGGAATCGCCGAGCTCTACCGGCACCAGATCGTCCGGCGGGTCTTCCAGGCGGACAACGGCAACGTCCGACAGGGAGTCGGCGCCGACCAGCTCGGCCCAGAACAGGCGTCCGTCGGTCAGGGTCACGGCGACTATGCCATCGATGGCGTCGACCACCACATGGGCATTGGTCATCACATGTCCCTGGGCGTCAAGGATCATTCCGGAACCCTGCCCGCCACCGGCATTGGTGTCTACGTCGATGGACACCACTGAAGGAGTGACGGCGGCGGCAATGGTGGCCCAATCGGAGCCCGGAGCCAAGCCCTGGCCGACCGGACGAGCGCCCGCAGGGGTAGGGGCGGCCGCCGGGATCACCACCGGGGAATGACCGCGAGAGTCGTCGAGGTGACGGGTGAGGGCGACGGTGGCGCCGCTGGCCACCAGGGCGGCGCCGAGGGCCGCCGCCGTGACGGGCAGCCAGAGGCGGGGGCGCCGCTGCGCCGCCACTGGCTGCAGGGGGGCAGCGAGTGGCGGAGATGGGAACGGAAGGACGGACTGGGGCGTGGCCTGCGGCGGGGGCAGGGTCGGGAAGGGTGGCGCTAGGGTCGGCGGCACTTGGCCTGGTTGTGATATCGGGCCCGGTTGTGACATCGGGCCTAGCTGTGGTGCCCGAACAGGCTGGGGCACCTGGCCGAACGGGGGTGCCTGGACGGGCTGGGGTTCCTGGCCGGACTGGGACGCAGGTGGTGGCGCCTGGGGGGGTTGAGCTGCCTGGCCGGGTGTTGGTGCTGGCTGAGGCGAAGGCATGGGCCGCGACGCCTGCACGGCCTGGAAGTCCTGAGCGGGCTGGGGCTCCTGAACGATCCGGGGCGCCTGGGTGGGCTGTGCCGGCAGGGTGGCCGCGTGCCGACCGACGGGGTTGACAGGGGACGAGGGCGAGGCAGGCACCTGCGGCGGGGCCCACGACGGCTGGCGGGGCGGCTCTACCCCGGACGTCGCCCGCGGGGCAAGGCTCGTGGCCGAGGGCGCCCGCGGCGCGGGCGGGT
>WRIF01000155.1 GCA_009782865.1 Promicromonosporaceae bacterium | reverse complement strand
TATCTGCGCCATGGCCTTCTCGTGGTCGCGCCTGCTCACGAAGTTCTCCAGGCTCCATATCTTCATGTCCTTGAGCGCCACCGTGAGGTCGTTTATCGAGTCGTTGAGCTTCTCGAAAACCATCGCGTTCTTTACCGCCGTCTCCTTCGTCGTCTCCGTCATCTCCTTGCACACCGCCTCGTGCTTCTTGTGCATGTTCGCTATCTGCACGTCCCGGTGCTTCGTCTCCCTTATGGCCAGCCAGGTGAACAGCGGCGTCCCCGCGGCTATGATCCCGCCCAGTATCCAGAGCTTGAGGTCGAGGGCCAGGGGCACGTGCTGCGCCGCCTCGTGCGCCGCGCCGTGCGCTCCGTGCGCCTCCTCGGGTACGACGACGTGGCCCTGCCCTCCCTGCTGCCGATCTCCCGCGACGTCATGCGGGCCTCCTACCCGGAGGTCGAGACCGACTTCGCGCGCATCAGCGAGGTGGCCTACGCCGAAGAGGACGCCTTCCGCCGCACCCTGGCCGCCGGCACCACCATCTTGGACGTGGCCGTCTCCAAGGCCAAGTCTCGTGGCGGCTCGCGCGCCGGCGCCTCTGGGGCCGAACGCCCCGGCCGACACACGCCCGTCCTCGACGGCGACACCGCCTTCAAGCTGCACGACACCTACGGCTTCCCCATCGACCTCACCCTAGAGATGGCAGCCGAGCAGGGCGTCCAGGTGGACGAGGTCGCCTTCCGCACCCTGATGGCCGAGCAGAAGGCCCGCGCCCGCGCCGACGCCCTCGCCAAGAAGACCGGCCACGCAGACCTTGGCATGTACCAGGCCATCGCCTCCGACCTGGCCAGCCCGGTGGAGTTCCTCGGCTACACCGACACAAAGGCCGCCGTCACCTGCCAGGGCCTCCTTGTGGACGGGGTGCCAGCGCCGTTGGCCGTCGCCCCCGCCGATGTTGAGGTGGTCCTCGACCGCACCCCGTTCTACGCCGAGGCCGGCGGCCAGCTTGCCGACCAGGGCACCATCGTGTTTGACGGGGGAGCGGTGGTGGAGGTCGACGACGTACAGGCGCCCCTGCGCGGCCTCAACGTGCACCGCGGTCGCCTGACCGAGGGTTCGTTCGCCGTTGGCGATCCCGGCCTGGCTACCATCGAGGTGGACCGCCGTCGTGCCATCTCGCGCGCCCACTCGGCCACCCACATGATCCACAAGGCCCTCCACGAGCTGGTGGGAGAGGACCGCACCCAGGCCGGCTCGGAGAACTCTCCCAGCCGGGTGCGCTTCGACTTCCGCAGCCCATCGGCCGTGCCTACCGAGATCATCTCCGACATCGAGGAGAGGGTGAACCTGCAACTTCAGGAGAACCTGGAGGTCACCGACGAGATCATGCCGATCGCCAAGGCTCGCGAGCTGGGCGCCCAGTCCCTGTTCGGGGAGAAGTACGGCGACATCGTGCGCGTGGTCTCGATTGGCGGGGACTGGTCGCGGGAACTGTGTGGTGGCACCCACGTTTCGGCCACCGGGGAGATTGGACGGGTCGCCATGCTGGGCGAGGCCTCCATCGGTTCCGGCGTCCGACGGGTGGAGGCCCTGGTGGGTACCGGCGCGTACGGCTATCACGCCAAGGAGTCCGCCCTGGTCTCACAGCTGACCTCCCTGGTGGGGGCGCGTCCCGAGGAGCTCACCGACCGCATCGCCGCCCTGCTGGCCAAGCTGAAGGACACGGAGAAGGAACTCGCCGCCGTTCGTCAGGGACAGCTCTTGGCGGCCGCCGAGAGGCTGGCCTCCGACGCCCCCGTGGTGGCGGGCAGCCGTGTGGTCGCCTTCAATGCCGGGGAGGTCGCGACGAACGACGACCTGCGCGTCCTGGCCCTCGACGTGCGCTCCCGCCTGGCAGATTCCGCCCCGGCCGTCGTCGCCATCGGCGGCACCGCCGGCGGCAAGCCCGGCATCATCGTCGCCACCAACGCCGGCGCCCGCGAGGCGGGCCTGCGCGCCGGGGACCTGATCAAGGCCGCCGTCCCCGCCCTCGACGGCCGTGGCGGCGGCAAGCCCGACCTGGCACAGGGTGGCGGTACCAACGCCGTCGGCCTGCCCAACGCCCTGCTAAACATCGTCGAGGCCGTCAAGGCGGCTGGTTAAGCGGTGAGCGATCCCGTTGCCCCCGCCACCCTGCCACGGGGCCGTCGCCTTGGGGTGGATGTCGGCAAGGTCCGCATCGGGGTGGCCCTCTCCGATCCCGATGGGCTGCTGGCCATGCCGGTCGAGACGGTGGCACGCGACCTCGGCGGGCAGGCCGACATCGAGCGCCTGCGCCAGCTGGTGGCAGAAAACGAGGTGGCCGTCGTCTACCTGGGGTTGCCACGGCATCTCAACGGCACCGAGGGGGCGGCGGCGGACGATGCCAGGGGGTTCGCGGCGCGCCTGCTGGCGGCCGAAATGTTCCCTGCGGCCGTCTTTCTAGTCGATGAGAGGCTCACCACGGTGACAAGTCAACAGGATTTGCACGCCAGTGGGCGGTCTGCCAAGAGCCAGCGGCTTGTGATCGACCAGCAGGCGGCGGTTATCATCCTGCAGTCCGCCCTGGACTTTGAGCGACGCGCCGGAAGGCGTGCCGGCGAACCGACGCACAAGGAAACATCCCCGTGAGCGACCTCTTCCCCACAGGCACCCCACAGGCAACCCAGGCTTCGGCCACCCCAACGGTGCACCGGATTGGGGCCGCGCGCGCCCGGGCCGACCGGCGCAGGCGCCGCCGCCGGATCACCGCCCTGATCCTCATCCCGGCGTTCATCGCCGTGCTCATCCCGTTTGGGCGCAACCTGCTCGATGAGAACTCGAACTGGGGCCGCGGCCTGTTTGCTAGCTTCGCCGCCCCCCCGATCGAGGACTTCGAGGGCCCCGCCGAGGGGGAGGTGGTCGTCACCATTCCCGCCGGCGCCACCGGCTCCCTGATCGGGCAGATCCTGTTCGACGCCGAGGTGGTGGCCTCCGTCGCCGCCTTCAACGAGGCCTTCGGGGACAACCCAGACGCCGGTGGCATTCAGCCCGGCGCGGTACGCCTCTACCGCCGGATGCCCGCCGCCGATGCGGTGGCCATGCTGACCCTCAACGAGCGCATGATCACCCGGATCACCTTCCCCGAGAACTTCACTCAGGCGCAGATCTTCGCGCGCATCGAGGCGCAGACGGACATTCCGCAGTCACAGCTCGATGCCGTCCTCGCTGACCCATCGCTGATCGGCCTGCCCCCCGAGGCGGAGGGGGAGATCGAGGGATGGCTGTTCCCGGCCACCTACGACCTGGTGTTCGGGGAGACCGCCGTCTCACTGCTTAGCTCGATGGTCACCCGCACCGTCTCTGAGCTGGAGCGCCTAGAGGTGCCGGCCGAGCAGTGGCGCGACACCATCATCAAGGCCTCCATAATCGAACGTGAGGCCCCCGTCTTCCGCGGCGAGGGCGTGGACGACCCCACGCTCTACATGCGCAAGGTCTCCCAGGTGATCCAGAACCGCCTGGCGATCAACGAGCCGCTCGGCATGGACGCCATCGATGCGTTTTACCACGGTCGGCCCGCCCACCGGATCTCGCCTAATGACTTGCGGGATGCCACCAACCCGTGGGCCTCCCGGGTGAATCCCGGGCTGCCGCCGGGTCCGATTGGCTCGGCGAGCGCCGACGCTCTCTATGCGGTCGTCAACCCCGAGCCAGGCCCTTGGCGCTGGTTTGTCACCATCGACCTGTGCACCCGCGAGACCTTCTTTACCGACTCCTACCAGCAGTTCTTGGTGTACCGCCAAGCACACCGGGAGTGGCGAGCAGAAAATCCCACTGACGACTGCTAGCGGCGAGCCCACGGCGGGCCGCCACGGGCGGGTAGATTACCGCCATGACCGTCAAGCGCGCCGCCGTCCTGGGACACCCCATCGCGCACTCCCTGTCCCCGACCCTGCACAACGCCGCCTACGCCGCCCTGGGCCTGACGGGATGGTCCTATGAGGCGTTCGACACCCCACCGGAGCGGCTGGCGGAACGGATGACGGCCCTTGACGAGACCTGGGCGGGATACTCGGTGACCATGCCACTCAAGCACGATGTCGTAAACTATCTCTCCGAGATCGACGAACCCGCCCTCTTGACCGGGGCGGTAAACACCGTCATTCGTCACAACGACGGCACTCTGCTGGGCCACAACACGGACGTGTTCGGCATCGCTGCCGCGCTCCGCGAGGCCGGGGGGAGACAGGCGGTGAGATCGGCGGTGGTGCTTGGCACCGGAGCTACGGCCTTCTCCACCCTGGTGGCGCTGGCAGGCATGGGCGTCGACGATGTTGTAGTGCTGGCCCGCAACGCCGAGCGGGCTCGTGAGACCGCCCAGGCGGCGCGGCGCACCCAGACCGCTCCGGCCTGCATGACCCTGCCCCCGCCGCGGGCGGCCTACGCGCTGGCGCGGGCCGATGTGGTCGTCTCCACGACGCCGAAACACGTCTGCGACGAGCTGGCCGTAGCACTCACCGCCCGCGGCACCGGCGACGAGTTAGGCGTGCTGCTCGATGTGGTCTACGACCCCCGTCCCACCGCGTTGATGACCGCCTGGGCCGCCGCCGGCGGCACCGCAGTGGGCGGAGAGCGCATGCTGCTACACCAGGCAACCGAACAGGTGCGGCTGATGACGGGCCGCGAGGCGCCGCTGGCCGCGATGGACGCCGCCCTCCAGGGCGCCCTCGTGGCAGGATAACCCCATGCTGCGTTGGATGACCGCCGGAGAATCGCATGGCCCGGCCCTGATTGCCGTGCTCGAGGGCCTGCCCGCAGGGGTATCCCTCACCACCGAGGACCTCCGGCGCGCCCTGGCCCGCCGTCGGCTCGGCTATGGCCGCGGCGCCCGCATGCAGTTCGAGCAGGTCGCCGAAACGCTTCTGCAGCCGCACGATCAGGTCGCGGTCGAGTTCGACCGCGTGAAGCGGTGCCTCGGGCGTCGCGGCGCGCTCGATCAGCGG
>WRIF01000154.1 GCA_009782865.1 Promicromonosporaceae bacterium | reverse complement strand
CATCGGCCTGGTGCTGTTCGTGTTCATCTTCTTCATCAACCTCGGCCTCAACCTGATCCTGAAGCGCGGAGGTGCCAAGTGACCACCTTGACCCCCGCCACCGGCTCCGCCCTCAAGGGAGGACTCTCGGCCAAGCGCCGTGCCTACTCCATCGGCCTGCGAACAGCCATGTATGCCTGCGTGGCCATCGCCGTCTCCGTGCTCGTCGGCATCATCGGGTTCGTCCTGTACCAAGGCTTGGGCCACATCACCTGGGAGCTGCTCTCCACCCAACGCTCGGCCCTGCGGAACACCATCGGCATCCTGCCGAACATCCTGTCGACCCTGTACATTGTGATAACCACGCTGCTAATCGCCATCCCGATTGGCATCGGCGCGGCCATCTACCTGTGCGAGTACGCCAGCAACCGCAAGGTCGTCAGGCTCGTCGAGTTCACCATCGAGATCCTCGCCGGCATCCCCTCGATCATCTACGGCCTGGTCGGCTTCCTGTTCTTTGTTCTCAACCTCGGCATGCGTCCCTCGATCCTGGTCGGCTCCCTGACCCTTTCGATCCTGGTGCTGCCCGTGATCGTCCGCACCACGCAGGAGGCGCTCCGGACCGTGCCGCACTCCTACCGCGAGGGCGCCTTCGCCCTCGGCGGCACCCGCTGGTACATCATTCGCACCATCATCTTGCCCTCGTCGCTCGACGGAATCATCGGGGGCACAATCCTGGCCGTGGGCCGCATGGTTGGCGAGTCTGCCGCCCTGCTGTTCACCGCCGGCGTCGGCTTCACCCTCGTCACCAACTACTTCACGGCGCTGCACACTCCCGGGGCCAGCCTGACGGTCTCCCTGTTCCTCTACATCACTGAACATGGAAACCGGGATGTTGGCTTCGCCATCGCCGCGATCTTGCTGATTATTGTGTTGACCCTGAACCTCTTGATCAAACTGGTACGGCGCAAGTTTAGGAAAATCTAATGAACATTATCGAGACCAAAGACCTGAACCTGCACTACGGCGAGTTCCAGGCATTGAAGAACATCAATCTAGACGTGTCCGCCAATGAGATCACGGCCCTCATCGGCCCCTCGGGCTGCGGCAAGTCCACCTACCTGCGCACCCTCAACCGCATGAACGACCTGGTTCATGGCGTCAAGATCGATGGCTCGGTCAGGTACCGAGGCGAGGACATCTACGCCAAGGACGTTGACGTCACCGTGCTGCGCAAACGCATCGGGATGGTGTTCCAGAAGCCGAACCCATTCCCCATGTCCATCTACGACAACGTCGCTTACGGCCCCAAGCTACACCAGAAGATGTCGCGATCGGCAATGAACGATTTGGTGGAGCAGTCACTGCGGAAGGCCGCCCTCTGGGACGAGGCCAAGGACCGCCTGAAGAAGAGTGCCATGTCGCTCTCTGGTGGCCAGCAACAGCGCCTCTGTATCGCCCGCGCCCTGTCGGTGTCCCCCGACGTGCTGCTGATGGACGAGCCCACCTCCGCCCTCGACCCGGCCTCAACCGCGAAGATCGAGGAGTTGATGGGCCAGCTCAAGCAGGAGTACTCCGTGGTGATCGTCACCCACAACATGCAGCAGGCGGCCCGCATTTCTGACCGCACCGCGTTCTTCCTCACCGGCGATCTGGTTGAGTCCGGCCCCACGGCCGACGTCTTCTCTCGTCCCCAGGATCAACGCACCGAAAACTACATCACCGGCCGCTTCGGGTAGCCACCACCCAACAGGAGAATCAAATGAGATCCCATCTCGACGCGGAACTGAGAGAAACTGAAGAGTACCTGGCTCAGATGGCCGACCTGGTCACCGGCGCCCTCGCCCAGGCGGGCGAGGCCCTGTTGACCACCGACCTGGACCTCGCCCAGGCGGTGATCGGCTCCGACAGCCGCCTGGACATGATGCAGCGGGAGGTCGAAGAGCGCTGCCTGTCCCTGCTGCTGCTGCAGCAGCCGGTGGCCACCGACCTGCGCGTGGTCTTGAGTTCCCTGCGCATCTCGATGACGCTGGAACGCATGGGCGACCTCGCCGCCCATCTGGCCACCGTGGCCCGCAGCCGCTTCCCGGCTCCCGCCATCCCGGAGGCGGCACGAGGGGTGGTCGCGGGGATGATCGAGGCGGCCGTGCACGTCTCGGAGCAGGTCCGTGAGCTGCTGCGCTCCCGCGACCTGGACCTGGCCGCCATGATCGAGCGCGATGACGACGTCTTGGACAATCTGCGCGACGAGTTGTATCAGATCGTCCTCGACTCCACCTGGGCGGGATCGGCGCAAAACACGATGGACATCACGTTGACTGGCCGCTACCTGGAACGCTTTGGCGATCACGGCGTCTCGATCAGCCGTCGCATCGAGTTTCTGGTGACCGGCGATATCTACTCCGGGGAGAGTTCGGTGACCCTGGCGGGCGACGAGGTGCGGTAGCCTCGGCCGCATGGCCAAGAACATCGTCATCACCGGAGCCTCCGACGGGATTGGCGCCTCCCTCGCGGGGCGCCTGGTAGACGCCGGGCACACGGTCTCGATTGTGGGGCGCAACCCGTTGAAGACCACGGCCGTGGCCCGCCGTCTCGGCGTCAAGGGGTATCTCGCAGACTTCACCCGGCTGGCGGACGTGCGCCGGCTTGGCGACGAGTTGCGCACCGAGCATCCGCGGATCGACGTGTTGATCAACAATGCCGGCACCTGGTTCGACGAGTTCGCCCTGACCGAGGACGGCTTCGAGCGCACCCTGCAGTGCAACGCCCTCGCCCCGGCGCTTCTGACCGAGCTGCTGCTGGCGTCGCTGCGGCGCCCGGGAGATGCTCCTCCCGCCACCGTGCAGTGGACCTCATCGACCTCCTCCCGCTGGGTTCGCCGCTTCGACCCCGCCCGCATCGGCCTCGATGACGAGCAGGCGCGCGCCACCTACCAGAACCTTCGGGTGTACGGCACCTCCAAGTTGGTCGGCAACCTTTACGTGGCCGAGTTCCAGCGCCAGCACCTCGACGACGGCATCGCCTCCGTCTCCGTACACCCGGGATTGGTGGCCACGTCGTTTGGCACCAATGGCGAGGGGTCGCGCGTCTCCGGCCTGATGAAGACCTTCCTGGCCAAGCGGGTGCTCACCACTCCTGAACGGTCCGCCGCGCGCCTGCAACACTTCGCGGAGGGCACCGGAGGCGTCGACTGGATCCCCGGTGACTACTACGAGGGCAGGCGACACAGGCGGCAAAGGCAACTGCTCGATGACGGCCTCCGCCGGGACTTGTGGGCCCGCGTCCGTGGGCTACTCGGGCTGCCCTAGATTTCCGCCGGATCCAGCTGCACCCGCACCGCCCCAGGTTCGCGCTTGGCCGAGCGCACCGCCAGGGAGGCCTTCAACTGTTCGGCCAGCTGCAGGCCCGCGGCTGCCGGAACGCGCACGATGGCGCGCACCGTGGCCTCGGCGAAGAGGAGGGCCGGCCCTGCGGCCGGCGGGTGTGTCCGTGGCGGCTCCACCTCTACCGGGCCGAGCACCGCCTCGGGGGTGGCGAGCCCGACGCGCCCGAGTACCGCCCGCACCGCCGCCGCTTCCCCCGTGACGGCGGCCACCCGATACGCCGGGGGCAGGTGCAGTTCATGGCGTTCGGCCAGTTCGCGGGCGGCCAGCCAGGCCGGGTCAAACCGGACCAGGGCGCCGGTGGGCCGGGGCGGACCGTCGCCTACCAGGAGCACCCGCCCGCCCTCGTCGGCCCCCCGCACCAGATGGGCGGCGGCCAGCCAGCGGCGCAGCACCTCGGCCGCGCCCTCGAGACGCGCCCCAGCGGTGGCGTTGCCGGCGTCCAAGATCGCCAGGGCCGCGTAACCCTCCGGGGCCACCGGCTCGGCGCCCGGAGTGGCGATCACGAGTTGCGGCTCCCCGGTGACCGAGTCCTTCACCCCGCCCGGGGCGCCCGCCGCAGAGAGGATCACCCGGCTGCCCGGGAAGGCGCGCCCGATTTCCTCGGCGGTGCGCTCTGCCCCAATGCGGATGGCCCGCAGCGCGGTGCCACCACATTCTGGGCACTGCCAACCGGCCGCCAGGCGTCCGCACCAGGTGCATTGCGGTGCCGCATCGCCGGCCGGCAGGCGCAGGGGCCCGTGACAGGCCTGACAGGTGGCGGCGGTTCGGCACCGGCCGCAGGCCACGCCCGGCAGGTAGCCGCCGCGCGGCACCTGGATGAGCACCGGCCCAGACTCGAGGGCCGCCTTGATCTGGCGCCAGGCGGCGCTGGGGAGGCGGGCGGCCACCCCGTCGCGGGCGGTCTCCTGTGAGGTCAGGGCCTGCACCCGGGCGGCGGCGGCGCGGACGGCCTCGCGCGGGGCGGCCAGCTCCCTTGCCCAGTTGCCGACCAGCCCCTGGGCCGCGATGGAGCGCCCAGGCGAGCCGATCAGCAGGGCGGTGTTTGTCAGCCCTGAGCGCAGGGCCAGCACATCACGAGCATTTGGGTAGGGGGCATGCGGTTCATCGAGCGTCTCCTCGCCATCGCCCCAGAGCACGCAGAGTCCCAGGTTCTTGACCGGAGCGAACATCGCCGCGCGCGTGCCAATCACCACCCGTGCCTGACCGCGGGCGGCCTGGAGGAAGGCGCGATAGCGGGCGGCGGGGCCCTCCTCGGCCAGGAGGCGAGCCATGTCGGTCACGCCGGCGTCAGTCAGGGCGGCTTCCAGCCGCTGGACGTCGCGTCGATCGGCGGCGACGATCAGCACTCCCCGGCCCTGCCTCGTGGCCACCGCGACGGCCTCGGTCACGGCCGCCGCCCAGGTGGGAACGCCGTCTTTCACCCCGGGCAGCGGGGTCCACACCGCCCGGGGGCGGTCCCCGGCCGCGAGGTGTTCCAGGAGGGCCGGGCCGCCCCGGTAGGCGGTCCAGTGGACCGGGTGGGGAGCTGAGGCGGGGGGGGGGCCCCCCGCGGGCCCGGGCCCCCCCCCCCCCCCCCCCCCCCCCCCCCCCCCCCCCGGGGGGGCGGCGGGGGGGG
>WRIF01000153.1 GCA_009782865.1 Promicromonosporaceae bacterium | reverse complement strand
AGCTTCACGCCGAAGCCGAACGGTTGCGGAAACTAAGAAACAGGCTGGCGCACCACGAAAACGTGGTTCGCAGAGATCTGCTCATCGACCACAGGATCATCGTCGCCACCATGCCTGCGATTGCTCCGCTGGCAGGGCAATGGGTGGCCAACACTTGAACGGCGATTGCCCCACCCGGCCCGCTTGTGCTTGACGTTGCGTCAGCCGGTAGCGTGCTCGCCATGGAGGTCACCATTCAGGAAGTCGCCCGCCTCGCCGGCGTCACTTCCCGCACGCTCCGGCACTACCAGGCCATCGGGCTGCTAGAACCATCGTCCACCGGTCACGGTGGCCTGCGGCACTACGGACAGGCCGAGATAGTGCGGCTGCAGCGAATCTTGCTGCTGCGCGGGCTGGGGATGTCGCTGACCGAGATTGCGCGGGCCATCGACGACGGCGATGCCGCCTCCGCCCTGGAGGGACACCGTGACCAACTGCGCGCGGATGCCGCCCGGCTCGCACGCCAAATCGAATCGGTGGAGCGCACGCTCGCCGCCCTACGGGAAGGAAGAGAACTAATGGCTGTAGAGATGCTCGACGGCTTCGACCACACCGAGTACCGCGAGGAGGTCGAAGCCCGCTGGGGCGCCGACGCCTACCAGCGGAGCCACGGGTGGTGGCGCGGACTCGGCGAAGCCGGCCAGGCCGAGGCGAAGGCGAAGGTGGCGGAGTTGAACTCCGCGTGGGCTGCCGCCGCGCGGGCCGAGGTTGTCCCGGATTCCGACCGTGCCCAGGAGTTGGCCGCCCGCCACCTGGCCTGGCTGGCCTCGGTGCCCGGCACGCCGCGCGCCGCAGACGGCTCTCTGCTGCCCGAGTACGTGGCCGGCCTGGGGGAGATGTACGTTGCCGACGAACGCTTCGCCGCGAACTACGGCGGCAGCCAGGGAGCCGCCCTGGTCCGTGACGCGCTGGCGGCCTGCCTTGCCCGCACGACGACGGGGTGACGATGGGGTGACGGCCGGGTGCCGCCCGCCCGGGAGGGGCGGAGGCATGAGCGGTGGGCTGCCGTTGAGCCCGCGGCGACGGCAGGCCGCCCAGCACCCGCGGCCCCGCAAGGGCCTCGGGTAGGCTCAAGACCGCTGGGCAACCGCCCGGGAACCGGTCCCCCCAAGGAGACGATGACGTGCTATCAACAAACCTGGAGTTCAACGGGAACGCCCGCGAGGCCATGGAGTTCTACGCGAAGGTGTTTGGCCACGAGCTGCAGGACGCCGACATCTGGCCTGGCCCCGACGGCCAGGTGGCACACGGTCAGTTCAAGATCTACGGCAACGATCTGATGTTCACAGATGTTGCCCACGACGTCGCCGGCTTCTCTGGGTTCGCGCTCTCGATCAACCTGACGGACGAGGCCGAACTGCGGGACCGCTTCGAGAAGATGAGCGACGGCGCGCAAGTTCTCATCCCGATTGGCAAGGTCGAATGGTCCGAATGCTACGGACTGCTCAGGGACAGGTTCGGGGTCGCCTGGCAGTTCAACCTCGACTAGCGTCACTCCCCGGTTCGTGCCAACGGCGCCGCCGCAGCGGAGTCGATGATTGGGTCAGACCGCTGGCTGGGCCAGCAGTTCACTCATGGTGGTGCCCGCCAGCCGGCGGGTCTCGCGGGCGAGGTGGGCCTGATCGGTGTAGCCGGTCTCGGCGGCCACCTCGGCCAGCGCGCATCCGGTTCCCGCGACGGTGAGGGCGCGCTGGAACCGGTGGATCGAGGTCAGGGTCTTCAGGCCGTAGCCAAACAGGTCGTGTGACAGGCGGCGCAGGGTCCGCTCGGAAAGGTGGTGCGCGGCGGCAACCTCGCCGACCGGCGTGCCGCGGCGCGCCGCCCGATCCAGGGAGCCTGCCAGAGCCAACGCGCGTCGGTCCACCTCGGCCCTAGCCCACAGGTGGCGGCCGATCTCCCGCAGGCCGGCCAAGGGTGCGCGGTGGGCGTCCGCAACCAGGTGCGACGGCAGGGGAACCAGCTCGGTGAGGTCAACGCCCAGCCCGGTGAGGTTCGACACTTCCAGCCCAAGCACCGCCCTGGCCACCCCCGGGCTCAGCCGCAGCCCAAAGGTGCTGGTGGCGGTGGTGACCCCGGTGTAGCCAACCGTGTCGGGGCCGGCGACGAACAGGCGGTCCTCAAAGACCATCACATCGACAACGCCATCTGGCAGCACCCGAAACTCCCCCGGAGGACAGTCCACCTGCCAAAGTTCGCCCACGGGGCCGAGGCGTTGGATGGGCGGATTGAGCACAGCCGAAAGTGTTCCACCGTCACGGCCGCCGCGCGCGTCCCTGACCGCCGCTCGCGGGTTGCCCGGTCGCCAAGATGACCGTTTTGTCCAAGCCATTCGCCGACCGGGGACGGCAAAATGGCACGGTTCAACCGATTACCCCAAAGGAGAAATGACCATGCCCATCCTCAACGCCGGCCCCACCATCGTGACCTCGCAGGCCAAGGCGGCCGTGAAGTTCTACGCCAAGCACTTCGACCTGACCGCCAACGACTACGGCGCCGGAGACGAGTGCTGGTACTGGACCCTCACCTTCGGTGAGAACAGTGAGATGTCGCTGATGCTGCCCCTGGGAGGCTGGGCCGAGTCCGACGGCACCGGGCTGTTCTTCTACCTCGAATACGGCACGGAGGCCGAGGTCGATGCCATGTTTGAGCGGCTGACGGCGGCCGGAGTGCGGGTGGTGTCGGAACAGGGAGACGAGATCACCGCGCCCTACCGCACCGGCTCCATGTATCAGATCTGGGCGGTCGATCCGGCCGGTACCCGGCTGATGCTGCTGACCACCACCGAGTAGCCGCCACG
This sequence comes from Promicromonosporaceae bacterium, assembly GCA_009782865.1. Classification (GTDB taxonomy): domain Bacteria; phylum Actinomycetota; class Actinomycetes; order Actinomycetales; family Cellulomonadaceae; genus Xylanimonas. The sequence goes on along the minus strand of WRIF01000153.1, from coordinate 2,148 downwards.
CTGCCCCGTCGGGTGCCCGCATGGCTCTGGTCGGGTGCCCGGCGGAGCCGTGCGTGAGGGGGCGCTGAGGTGGCGGGAAGCGCTAGGCGGCGCCGGCGGCGCGCAGCTCGGCGGCCAGCTTGGCCGGATCGTCGGTGCCGATGACCACCTGCTGGAAGTGCCCCTCATTCAGGGAGATCGCCAGGGCGGGCTGACCCCGGTGTACATCCAGGAACACGGTCTGCCCCTCGGAACGGAAGGTGCCCTCGGCGAAACTGCCCGGGAGCTGACCGCCGATGATCTTCCAGGCATGCTCTCCGGTAAGCGGATTGGAGTACTGCGCCGTCGGGTCGTTGACGATCCGCAGGTCGGTGATCGCGGCGAGGGGGACGGTGACCTGGTGACGGCCAGAGGCCATGGTCTCCCTGGCGGTCATTCGGATTACGAGGTTGCCGTCGCTGATCTCGGTGTGTGCCACGAGGGTGCCCCTACCCGAAGCGGGCGTCGAGGATCATGATCGCCGCGCCGACCACCAGCAGGCCGAGCGAGACGATCCAGTTCCACGGCACCGGCAACACGTGACGGTTGGGCCGCAGCCAGTCCACCAACAGCGCGATCACGCCGGTCACGGCGAAGATCAGTCCCAGTTTCATCTGCCAACTCATTCTTCGACCGTACCCCGGGTAGTCCGGCCGCACCACCCGAAGCGTCGCTGGCGGCGGGACGGGCAGGGAGGGCCGGCTGCGGCGGCCGAGCGGACGGCTAGGGCGTGACGGCGGCCGCGCCCCTAGCGGTCGACGCGGGCCGAGCCCCCACCGGCCAGCTTGCGGACCTCGGCCAGCGTGGCGGTGGTGGTGTCACCGGGGGTGGTGCCGGCGATGGCGGCATGCGCGGCACCGTACTCGACCGCCTCCCGCAGGGTGGACAGCTCCAACAGGCCGTAGGCGAGGCCAGAGGCGAAGGAGTCGCCCATGCCGACTCGGTCGTAGACCTCCAGGTTGGGGCGGTGGGTGGCCTCGGCGAAGCCCTCGGCGCGCGACCAGGCGATGGCGCCCCAATCGTTTACGGAGGCGGTCTTCACGCCGCGCAGGGTGGTGCCGATGGCCTGGAAGTTGGGGTAGGCGGCCGAGGCCTGTTCGATCATCCGGCGGAAGGCGGTGGTGTCCAGGTCGGTCAGGTTTTCGTCGACGCCCTCGACCGCGAAACCGAGGGAGGCGGTGAAGTCCTCCTCGTTGCCGATCATCACATCGACAAACGAGGCTAGCCGCCGGTTTACCTCCTGGGCTCGGGCCTCGCCCCCGATTCCCTTCCAGAGCGAGGGGCGGAAGTTGAGGTCATAGGAGACGATGGTTCCGTGTCGCTTGGCGGCGGCCATCGCCTCTTCGGCCACGTCGGCGGTCGATTCGGACAGGGCGGCGAAGATGCCACCCGTGTGGAACCAGCGCACCCCCTGGGAGAAGAGGGCGTCAAAGTCGAAGTCGCCCGGCTTCATCTGGGACACCGCCGTGTTGCCGCGGTCGGACAGCCCGACGGCCCCGCGCAGCCCGAAGCCGCGCTCGGTGAAGTTCAGGCCGTTGCGGACCGCCCGGCCGATGCCGTCGTACTGGCGCCACAGGATGTGTGAGACGTCCACGCCGCCCTGCAGGATGAAGTCCTCGACCAGGCGTCCCACCTCGTTGTCCGCCAGGGCGGTGACAATCGCGGTGCGCAGGCCGAAGCAGCGGCGCAGCCCGCGAGCCACGTTGTACTCCCCGCCACCCTCCCAGGCGTCAAAGGTGCGGGTGGTGCGAATGCGGCGGTCGCCCGGGTCCAAACGCAGCATGACCTCGCCGAGGCTGACGGCGTCATAGCGGCACTCGGAGGCGGAAAGGGCTGACAGGGACGCGCTCATGGGGCGGGCTCACTTTCGGGGGAGGGTGGGTTGGGGCCGGGGAGAATGGTCGGCTGCGCTACCGCGGGTCGATGGCGGGGGTCTTCCGCTGGGCCAGGGAGACCGCCTCGGCGGTGCGGCGGGTGATCTCGTGCCAGGCGCCCTCGACCACCAGGGAGCGCTCCACCATCCAGGAGCCGCCGGCGGCGATCACTGCGGGGAGTTCCAGGTAGTCGTGCAGGTTGCGCTCGTTGATCCCCCCGGTGGGCAGGAACTTGGCCTGGGGGAAAGGGGCGCTC